>JBKBQK010000090.1:0-5307 GCA_046292705.1 Candidatus Nitrosotenuis sp.
TAGCCATCCATGCCATCACTGATTTGTTGTGCGTAGGCAGTGGACAGTACGCCTGTAGCTGTTGCGGCAACTGCTATTACAAGTAATAGAGCATATTTTCTGTTCTTTGAATACACTTGTTCGTATATTCGTCTTTGAGACATTGACCGATTATACCTTGGTAAAAATATAAGATGTCGTCCTAGTAAACTGTAAATTTGTTTAATCTATGTTGAACTACTGCACAGAAATTAATTAGTTGTTTAGTTAATTATCGGATTCATGTTGATTTGGTAAACTACTACCGGACAAGTCAGGTGGTATTCTCGCCATGTTTGCTAAATCCAAATGGATTAGTTACGATTTGTGTGTCTTTGAGTATTCTTCTTCATCTAGTTTGAACTCTTCTTCGTCTGCATATGCCTGTTCTGCATGTTCACTAATATCCAGCCCCACATCTTCTACTTCCTTTGAAACACGGATGCCAATTAGAAACTTGATCACTTTGAGAATGGCATAAGTACCTCCAAACCCCAAGCTACTTGCTACCGCAACTCCAAACGCCTGTATTGCCAGTTGCATTGGGTTTCCAAACAATAGTCCATCAGGTCCTGCTGGATTGATGGCAGCAGACGCAAAGATTCCAATTGACAGCGAGCCTATAATTCCTGCAATTCCGTGAACCGAGCTTACATCAAGTGCATCATCTATTTTGAGTCTGTCTTTGATTAGCAAGACACCGCAGTAAGAGGCAAGACCTATTGCTATACCGATGATAAAGGAATGCTCCACGCTTACATAACCGGACGCTGGTGTGATTCCAGCTAGGCCAGCTATTGCTCCATTTATTGCAGCAACAACACTTGGTTTTCCTGTCCTCATCCATGACAGCCCTACCCATATGAGTGCAGATATCGAAGACGCCATGTGAGTCACGATTACGGTGTTTCCGGCAACTCCTCCAGATGACAAGGCGCTCCCTGCGTTAAATCCGAACCATCCAAGCCACAGAAGTGATGAGCCAAGTACTGCAATTGGTATGCTGTGTGGTACCATGATTGCAGGACCGTAGTTTT
This sequence comes from Candidatus Nitrosotenuis sp., assembly GCA_046292705.1. Lineage (GTDB taxonomy): Archaea > Thermoproteota > Nitrososphaeria > Nitrososphaerales > Nitrosopumilaceae > Nitrosotenuis. The sequence continues at coordinate 1,056 of JBKBQK010000090.1, forward strand.
TCCTTCTTCCCAAAACGAGTGCTGCTGCAAGTGCGCCCATTCCGACGCTTGTATGGATTACTATTCCTCCCGCAAAGTCAAACACTCCTAGCTGCCCAAGCCATCCACCTCCCCATATCCAGTGGGTCAGGGGATAATAGATCAGAACAGACCAAGCGCCAATGAATAGTAAAAACGAGGAAAACTTCATCCTCTCTGCAATGGTTCCAGTCAAAAGCAATGGCGTGATTGCAGCAAACATTAGCTGGAATTTTGCAAACAGTACGCCTGGAATTGTAGGAGCAAACTGTAGAGAGTCATTCCACGGAACTCCTTTCAAAAACACATAGTCCAAGTTTCCAGCTATTCCCCCTGTATCTGGGCCAAAAACCAGGCTGAACCCAAAGATAAACCACATCACGCTCAAAAGCGCAAGGCCGGTAAAGATCTGCATGAAGATTGAAACTGTGTTCTTTCTTCGCAACAATCCTGCCTCAAAGAGCCCCAATGCCGGGATCATCAACAGTACGAGACTTCCTGCAATCAGAATCCATGCAGTGTCTCCGGAGTCTATTGGCACAGTCAGTTTGACCAACTAATTGTTAATAATTATAACTGGATCAGCTAGCAATTTGTTATACAAATGACATACATTTTATGAAAACAATATTTGTGAGATGCAAATGAGATAGGTAAATGATAAGGATCGAGGCAGTACTTGGTAAAAACGACGTCATGCCAATTAGTGAGGCATTAAAGAAGATCAAAATTGGCGGCCTTACAGTTACAAAGATGAGGGGGCGCGGGAAAAATCCGCCACCTGAAATTCACGCATCAAAAGGAACAGAGATTTTTGTTCCCCAGTTTTCAGACAAATACGTCGTACAGATAATCATCCCAGAAACAAAGGAAGAAGAAGTCATCAACGTGATAAAACAAAATGCCACGGTTGGAAAGATCTTCGTGTCGCCTATTTTGCGAGCAATAGATATTGCTTCTGGAAACGAAGGCGAGTCTGTGATCTAGAATTTGTCTTCGTAGATAACTTGTGGGTGTCTGAGCTGTCGCTCAAGTGTCCTTAGGTGAGCTGTGACACAGTGATTTACAAAGTCGTTAAACGACCTGATTCTGTAATTTATCATTAGGATTTCTTTGTTTTCCTCATAGACTCTTTCGATTCGTGCGAGTGTGTGTTTTTGCAATGACACGAGTCTGTTCCTAGTAGGCTTGTGTGGCATGCTCAACGTAAATGAGTCTTGTGATTCGAGATCCTTTTCTGATTCAAATGTCTTCATATCTACAACCTCGGTCATCTCGGAAACAAAGATCTTACCCACCGGTTTTGATGAAACGCCGGATTCGTTTGAGATTACCTCGATTACACTTCGTGCATCCTTGTCTTGTACAACAAGCTCGATTTTTGAAAGTGGAATAGATTTGATGCCAGTCGAACCTGCCTTTGAGCCTTTTTGTGAATCCAAGACGGTTCCGTCTTCGAGGTTGCGCTTGTCGACTATGATGCAGCCCAAATTTTGTAGTCTTGCTATTATTAATGGTAAGTTGGATCTGCGGATTATTGCTTCAATTTTTTTCATTGTTGCTTACCCATGGCTCCCTTTTTTATATCTTCAAGATTTCCGTAAGACATGCTACCTGTAATCTACCTTAGGATTTAGGGCAAACGATGATTTTCAATGTTAAGAATAAAAAAATTGATGCAGGTTTGGATTAGAGTTTGCCTACCAGACTTTTCCAGCAAGACAGATGATACCAGTTTTGCCTGTACAGTGTGGCATTAAGCGATGAAAGACTCATCTGTTCTTTGCATTTTCTGCATGTCACCCAAGTTTCATTTGTGGCTTTTTGTGATAGCATAGATAAGGTTTTTTGATTTAATTAAAAATCAGCTGTTTGTGTTTTTTAAAAAACAGATTTTAACTATACCCGGATTATTCCCTGGCTTACCAAGAACTGGATTCCCTTGACAAAGTCATCATCTGTAATGGTTCCTTCAGACCACCACTTGGCATTATTTTTTACCCATGGTGGAATTTGTGAGGATCCTTGCGCCTTGCCTGCTTCTGTCGGCGGTATCTTTAGGATGCCTTCTTTTATCAAAAACTGGATTCCTTGGACAAAGTCCGTATCGCCTATTGTGCCGTCTGCCCACCACTTGGCGTTGTTTCTAATCCAGTTGGGGATTGCTGGTTGTGGCAGTCTTTGTTGTGAACCATCTTGTGTTTTCTCACTTAGCTCAAACTGCATGTTTGCTGGGACAAACGAATCAAAGTCAACGAGGCCTCTACCAACTAGAACCAGCTGTAGTGTGTAGATTCCCTTTGAGGGGATGGAGATCAATCTTGAATCCACACCGCTTGGGACCAAAATGCCAAGAAGGCCGGCGTTGTTGCCGGCGTTTATGATGAATTCATCTCCAGTGGAGTCTTTGACGCTGTATGCGTATCTGATCTCTTTTGCGAGTGCACCCGATGGCTCAAAGAATGCGATTGTGAATGAGACATCTTTGTTTGCACCATATCTTGAATCATATGAGACTGTGGCCTTGTAGCCGTTTGCGAATGTAAGATCTGTTGATTTTATGGCAGTACTTGTGTCAGGCGTTATCTCCACAAGCATTGTGTGTTTGTTTCCGATCTTGGCTTTGAGCACTTTGAGCTCTTCGTTTGTGATAAGAAAGTGGATGACGTTGGTATCTTTGTTCGAGTACGGATCAAAGTGTATGTCTTTTGGGAAAATAGGAATCCCGTTAACTGTTCCTTTAAAGCTGCTCACACCTTGAAGTGGTGCAAAGTTTTTTGGGATCTCTATGTCGTTTCTAATTAGTTGTGTGTGTTCTGCATGTTCCCAGTGGAACGGCATCTCAAATGAAAGCGTCTTTGTTGATTCAGAGAACGTGAGATATGTCAGCTTGTCAGAAAAAGCTTTAACTGTGGTTGGTGTTTGGCCAGAGGAGGTAGCAAGGGAGAATTTTTGCTCGTGTGCAATGTTTATGGTGGTCTCAAAGTCTATGTCTTGTGCAGTCTGGGTTTTTGGGTTCGTTGCCCCAATAATTGAGACTTTGACTGTATATGAGCCGCTTTTGTCAAACACAGGACCCCGCATTACTGGAACGCTGGTAGCAGATGAGGTAAGTGCGCTTGGTACAACCGGATCTTTGTCTCCATCATATTTGGTGCAGCGCCACAGCTCCTTTTCTGCACAGTCAGAGTTTGGTTGTATCTTGACGTGGAGCTCACCGTCGCTGTCATAGAACATCTGCGTTGCCAAGAGCAATTCGCCTGAAAAGATCTGGATGCGATAAGTCACCTTTTCTATGTTGGTGTTGGTTTGGCTGTCGTAAAAACGGGCCTTGAGTGTTGCAATAGAGTGCTTGGTGGGATCAAAATCTGCCGGCTCAAGCCATGTTGCGACAGTTACCTGTTTGTTGCCAAAGTTTATTGGTGGTGCAGCCTCCCCACCATGGTGCTGCGCAAAAGCCGCATTAAATGAGAGAAACGCTGCAAACAGCGCTATTATGATAGCTCTTAAAGACAACAATTTACCAGTCTTGTTAGGATATTAAAAACGGTACTATCAAAATGTACGAAAAATCAAGAATTAGAAACCTCATAAGAGAAGAGCTGGAAAAGATCCACACCCACCAGACGGAATTGCATCAAGGCTGCGCTACTTGTCACGTGATGTTTTCACTCAAAGAAAAGCTTGACATTTCAGAGCAGGATTGTGCAGACTTGGTTTCGGAGTTAGTGAGGATGCACCACTCAATGAGGAGTTTGTGCAGATAGTCGAGCAGATTCACATGGTTGAGCGCCACCTTGGCGGCTCGTTTGTGTTACGTGAACGTGAGTCAAAGGACGCATATCTTGATGCATATTTTGCAAATGTCTTAGAAGAGCTAAGCTCGGATCTGCATCATTTTTCACATCAAACATTGATTAGAAAGCTGCTTTTGGCGTATTTGTCCATGCATATTGCCCAGACTATAGGTGTGGATTATCATGCTGCAACAGAAGAGCTGTATTATTTGCTACGAAAGAACAATTCAAAAAATATGGAGATTAACGAATTCATTTCAAAGATAGAGGCAAAGATTAAGCAGAATCATTTTTAAGAATTTCAGTCAGCATAGTTGTGATGCCAGTAGATCTGATCCGCACAATAAGTCGGGTCGGCAAGTGGTCTGCAAACAGAATGATTGGAAAAAGACGACCGCTTATTGCAGTATTCAGCCTGACCCATTACTGCAATTATT
>JBKBQK010000091.1:0-5304 GCA_046292705.1 Candidatus Nitrosotenuis sp.
CATTGTACCTTTGGCATGTATGTCAAAATGTATGTCAAAAGCACATAACATGGGTCGGTTGCACAAAGTGATTTGTGCAGGGGAGCACTGATACCCCACTAACGGCAATTGTAAGAACGAGACAAACCGTAGAACCCCCAGCCCTTTAGAGTGGGTAGTATGTCAGACCATCATACGCACTGATGCAAGAGCTAAAGGTACAAGCGTTCCTGTCGATCCCATTTATAATGAGATATGTGAATGGAAGTGAAGTCTTTTACATCACAACTAAGGCATCATATAAAATAGGAACCACCTAACTGGCTTACCAGCTTCAGGGTGGTCTACATAGCGGCACTCAAAAACACACCAAAAGCTGCCATGGCAAACATCTAGATGAATGAAAGTACAGCACCACAAAATGCTGTGTGCAACGAAGGCCTAAAACTCATCCTCAAATCATCTGATGGCTCGGCTGTCTGTGTGAGGCCAAACACTGCAAAACTTGCTTTTTCGCAGCTGGGCAGTACTGCCTTAAGCCAATTCTTTCTTTTTTTATAATGGCATGTTGAGATGCTGAATCTTTTTGATTATCCCGTCGTGGTTCGCATCGACTTCAAGCGAGAATATGAGAAGGCCGTCATCCAAAAACATAGTCACTAGTTTGACTTTTTCCTTTGCAGTTATCATCCAGTTTGTTTTCCCAAGTGCATCATCAAACATCTCCTCCATGCTTGCCTTTACTGATGCCTGATAGTGCGCCAGATTTCCAAGCTCCGTATCCAATAGTGGCTTTTTGTCTGGGTGTCTTGCAAACGCGATTACCTTTCTTTCTCTTATTCTGCCTACGAACCTAATGGAATCATCCAGACTCAGTACATGTTTGCATATCTCTATTGGACTAAGCTGCTTATGCATCCCCTTACGCGAAAAGCGTTTGGAGACTTGTTAAAAGTCTTTTTATTGTGTGTTGGATCCGCATCCAAAATTAGAAATTTCTGCCTGATCCGCGTTTGTTTTTAAAATTTCTATCATCAATCAAATCCTAAAACAAAAAACAATTCCTTGCCCAAATTGTGTCTTGTGGGAAAATAAAAAATAAAGTTAGAACTTGGCTTTCTTTATTTCATTAACTACCAAGTTTCTTAGTAATTCTGCATGTTTTTGTCTGTCCGATTTTATGGCGTTCCACACCTTTTCGGACTCTTTGTCGCCTGCTTTTTGTGCATCGACTATGTATTGGTCTACGCGAGAAAGGAAACCAAGAGTCTTTGTTAGCTGGTGTATGACATTGTAGCAGTTATTATTAAGACAGAGAGCTGCTTTTTCCATTGCATTATAGATGGATTTCTGCTATTATAGTAATGACGTAAATTATCACCTTTGAGAAAACATTGTCAAATTTGATATTCAAATGAGACTTTTTATTTAATAAGCACCCTTAACTAATAGGGTAATAACACTCAAAAAAAAAAATCATAAAACCCAACAAGGAATTGTGATTTTAAGACAACGAGTAACCACAGGATTACTACGATCTGAATTTTGAGCAGTTGTTACCCTTTTCCTCATACAAACCATCGATATCTTGTTTGATAATTGTCATCTCGTCTTTTAAGTGAAAAATACCGTGTTTAGTCGTGAAAAGAATAGACGCCATAATACAAGAAGATAAGCTAGACGTCGTCACAGATGCGCTAAAAGAAATAGGCATAACCGGCATCACCATAACACAGTCAAGGGGCATCGGAACAGGAGAAAGGCCCGTATTGAGGGGATCAAGAGGCACTGCAAAGTTTGTTGCCATGTACAACAGACTTGATGTAATAATGACAGTAGTGGATGATTCCAAAGTCGGGCGGGTCGTCAAGGCAATAATGGATTCGGCACATACGGGTACTGCCGGTGATGGCAAAATATTTGTCTCAAACGTAGACGAAGCATTTGATATTGCAACAAAGCAAAGCGGCACGCATATACTTTGAGCTGCAATACTCACGTAAGCTTATGCACTCTTCAATGACTTGATGCTCTTTCTCATAGAGTGCGTCCTATTTCTGATTGTCACTTCGGTGACGTTTGCAGCGCGGGCTACTTGACGCTGCGTAAAGTTTTCATTATTCTGGATTGCTGCCAAATATACAGCGGTTGCCGCAACAGCCATCGGACTCTTTCCAGACGCATTACCTGTCTTTTCATATTCAGTAAAGATCGAAACGGCAAGTCGCTTTGTCCTTTCTGATGCGCCTACCTTATTTGCTATCAATGAAACACACTGCACAGGATCAACTACAGGCATTTTCATATTGAGGCCTTCTACGATATGTCGGTAACACTTGTTGATCTGTTTTGATTTTACAGCGCTTGCTTTCTGAATGTCTTTTATCGTGCGTGGAGTTTCACTGTCTCTACATGCAGCATACAGAGCCGCACAAATAAATGCCGATATAGGCCTTCCACGAACGAGTTTTTTTTCATGTGCCTTTCTGTAGATGTAAGCAGTCTCTTCCACAATGGCTTCGGACAATCCCAATTTTTCTTTTAGTGCGGATAATTCAGAAAACGCCTTCCGGAGATTTCTATCGGCAGCAGTATGTGCTTGGCTTCTGCTGTCCCACATCCTGAGTCTTTCGATAGTGCTTCGCATGGCTGCAGATAACGGCTTTCCTGTGACATCTTTGTTTACTGTACCTATTACAGTTGAAAGACCCATGTCGTGCTTGCTAAGTGAGCTGCCATCTCCAATTCTGCTCTTGTTTATCCTAGAGTCGAGGGCGCGCCATTCAGGTCCTTCGTCTTCTATCTTTTCCTCAATTACGCAACCACACCTTGCACAAATCATCTCGCCATGTTCTTCATCACAAACAAGAATGTGCTCTTTGCAACCTACAAATTTTTTATATTCTTCCAACTTTTTTCAGTACATCATTATACACTATTATGTATATTTATATATTGTGTATAATAGTATATAAATATATACTACAGCAAACTATTATCGACATGCCGATAACGTTTGTCACCAAGCTTGCCAAGTCCGGCTGCAACTCAAATGGCAAAGAAAGAAGGATAATCATAGTTCCTACAGACAAGGTAAAAGAAGTAATCAAAAACTATGATGGAAAGCAAATCAAGATTACAATAGAAGAGATCTAGGTAACCATTGATGCCATAATAAAGAAACCACTCAATTATCAAAAATAATAATCGCAACCAGTATTAAAATGAACAGCACAATTAGTAACAGAAAGGAGCAAACTGAATGTCAGACATCAAAGCATTGAAGGAATCTCTTGATAAAAACGGCGAAATCATGCTACGACTTAGGCATAGCACTTGTAATAATTAGCTCAAAATTCATCGTAGATAGCGCTTCGTCGATTGCAGAGTACACCGGAATCAGAGAATCGGTAATCGGTGCAACAATAATCGCAGTTGGCACATCGCTTCCTGAATTGACCGTTGATATCATCTCAGTTAAGCGTAGACATTTGGATTTAGCACTCGGCGACATTATCGGCTCATGTGTTACCAACATCACGTTGGTGTTGGGCATAGTGCTGATACTTTCCAGCGTGAGTGTCAATTTTGGCATGCTGACATCATTGATTGGTTTTGCAATAATCACACCATTTGCCATGTTTATGCTTATTAGGACTTCAAAGATCAAAAAATGGTACAGCTTTCTTTTCTTTGGAATTTATGTCGCGTTTCTGCTAGTCATATATGAGATTCAACTGCATATTGGGGGCATCAAGATTGGATAAATCTGTAATGTTGGTACTCCTATTACAAACATCCAATAGGACAATACCCACAATTCACACAAAATAGCAAAATACTAATCATAAATCTCAGCTATTGGTCTACGACGAAAAACTCGCCCAAAAGGTGAGGGAGTCACTTGAGCGCAAAAAAGGAATTACTGAAAAGAAAATGTTTGACGGCATCACATTTTTGCTAAACGGCAAAATGTTCTGTGGAATAATCAAAAATGATTTGGTTGTCAGAACCGGCCCTCAATATTACCAAAAAGCATTGGCTAAACGCCATGCCGGGCTATGGACTTTACCGGCAAACCAATGAGGGGATTTGTCTATGCCGCCTACGATGGCTGCAAAACAGAGAAAACAGAGTGGGTCAACACAGGAATTCGTTATATTGGAACTTGGATAAAGCAAATTAATTTTTGATGAGCTTAATTTATTATGATGAGTAATGTTTTTAATCCAAAAACAAAGAGGGTAACCATGAAAAATCTCATGGTGTTTGTTGTGCTGGCAGGAATCTTGCTGCTTGGCACAATATCGCAGTCTCAACTAGTCAGTGCAACACCAAACAAGAAAATCTCCATCCCAGAACACGCCGTCGAGATAGCACCGGGAATATTTCATCTTGGTAAATCAAAGAACGTCGACGGCAAGATAGTCGAAGGTATAATGATTATTGATTACAAAAAAGGAAAAGCAAAACCCGATGGCGTAGGTGGTGGAAAAGTTGGCAAGTCATTATGCTACTCGTTTTTGGCAAATGGGGCCAAATGGAAGACTCAGGAACCTTGGCTGATTGACACTGCAAACAGCGAAGGGTTGAACAGCATGTTCCTCCTAAACAATACTGCAGCAAACATCATAAAGTGGGAAGATGCAGGAGCAGGAGACGTATTCGGTTCAGGCTCTATTGCAAGCGGGCTGGCAGCAGACGAGATCGCACCAGATGGACTAAACGAAGTCCTCTTTGGAGGAGCAGACGATCCAAACACAATAGCAGTCACAATAGTTTGGGGAATATTTAGCGGCCCACTAAAACAAAGACAGCTGGTAGAATGGGATCAGGTATACAATGAAGTAGGTTTTGACTGGACCCAAGATGCAACAACTGATCCAACTAAGATGGATTTTGAAAACATTTCAACCCATGAAATAGGACATGCCTTTGGCATGGGACACCCAAGCAACAGCTGCACAGAAGAAACTATGTACGCCTTTGCTACCGAAGGCGAAACAAAAAAGCGTGATCTTAACTCAGGCGATATTGCTGGAATAAGTGCTTTATACTAACGCAAATTTCTATGATTTAATTATACCAATATCTCAGTTAGCACATGGAAATAGCCTACGTACTCATACAATGCGATCTGGGATACGAAGACGCCATCATAAAACAACTCATGCAGATAAATCAAATAAAAGAAGTACGCGGCACACTTGGCGTCTTTGATATATTTGCCAAGATCCAGGCAGATTCCAGAGAAGAAATCGAAGACATAATCTCAAAGATCCGCAAAATACCACACCTGCGCGAAACAAACACACTAACTGCTAT
>JBKBQK010000092.1:0-5266 GCA_046292705.1 Candidatus Nitrosotenuis sp.
GTGCACAAGAATCGCGGCAACAAAACCATATCGGTAGTAGGCCCATCCGATGATTATGCCACTCATGGTTGCCTGAGCAAACTTGCCCTGGGTCCACTGCTCACTTAGGACATGTGCAGCACCAAAAAACACTCCTACGATTACAATTATTGCAATTGCCTTCTTTGAGTTTGTGATTGGCAGGCTTGATGGGTTCCATAGAGCTTTGAAGAACAGTTTTACGGATGCCTTGTGAGAGTAAAACAAGTACAACGGTATCCCAATAAGGATGACTCTAAAGCCAATCTCTTCTGTTATTGGCGCAAAGCTTACCAGCAGAAATTGAACCAAGTCGTTCTCAAAAGATGGTGGCGAAATGGTAATGCCAAAACCGCGTTGAATCATGTCTATTGTGGCGGAAAGAACAACAATTATTGAAAACCACTTGATTGCATGAACCATGTAATTTCCTTCTTGGGTGTATGATGCGCCTGACATTAGTGGAGAGAGAACTCTGAGGAAATTTCTTTGTGGACCTAATGTGCCGATTACAAACAGAATGAGAAAAAACGCCCAAACAACGATAAACAGGTCACCTATTCCAGCAAAAGAAAGCCAATTGAGTCCAAAGCGTTTTGCAATCTCCAACTCTGATAGCGGAAAACTGTAATCAAGGCTTTTGCCTATTTGCGAGTTAAAGAAAACATACGCACCTATTGGAAACGACAGTATCAGCAGCCCAAAAATTACTGAAATTAGTGCTGAGTAGGGTATGGCGATCCCTTGGAGAATCTTGTGTACTTGCAAGACTAATGAACTTCGATACTTGATTCAGAAAATCCTAGCTTGACGAGCGTTTCTTTCATCGTCTCACGGTGGTCTCCTTGCAAGAAGATATAATCATCTTTTGCAGTTCCGCCGCAGGCGTAGCGTTTTTTGAGTTCACTGAGGGTTCCTTGAACATCATTTAACTTAGGGTCGAGTCCTTCGATCATAGTGCCTTTCTTTTTGAATCGTCTTTCCTCCAATCTCACAACAATTTTTGTACTTTCTTTGTTAAGATCACCGCAGGCACACAAATCTTCAGGAAGTCCACATGTGTTACAAATTACTGCCATTAGTTACTACAATTCAGACTCTAATCCGACTATTAAGCCTTATTGGCCAAAAGTTAGTTTTTTTACAAAGAATGATCGTAAATAACTCGTGTCACAAGAATTAAGAAAAAAAGCAGTGGAAATGTTACTTGCAGGCGCAACGCTTGTAGCAGAACCGTGCCCATACTGTGGTGGTGTGCGAGTAATCAAGGATGGCAACGCATTATGCATAAGCTGTGGAAAGGAGCCGGACAAAACCAAGATCGAAGAAACGCCCACTCAAAAACAAGGGCAGATGCAAAATCCGGTTCTGGAATCACTAAATAAAAAACTTGAACAGCTTACAGCAGAGCTTGAATCGGAAAAAGATCTCGAAAAACAACAGCAAATTCTCAAATCAATCAACTCACTTATAGAGACGATACAAAAGCTGAAAAAATGACGGAAAGTTTTTATTTCATGGCCATAGCTTTTTCATTAAATGAGCAGTAGGAAGAAAGGGGCACCATTACCTGCATCTTCTGCGGGTCTTTTGCGCTTCTTTGAAGATGAAACAAAAGGATACAGATTGGATCCAAGAATCGTCGTGTCCATACCTACTGGTCTTATTGTGGTTTCGTGGCTGCTTGATATCTTTCTAATACGATAGAATCCCAAATGACAGAATCGCACGACGACGTATCAAAAATTCATAGCCGTTACTCGCTCACCCTACTAACGCCATCGTCATATCTACAGTCTTTGGTTTTTTCGTTTGTGGTTGCTCTGGTAACAACTTACATTGTAGTGCACTTTTATTTTGCAGATTACGATCTTTTTGACAGACTGGGAATAATGATTCCAGTCTTACTTGTGACACAATATCTTGATTCCCGTTTTATAAAAAACAAAGAGTATTCCAAGGCATTACACATGTCATTGTTTGGAAATCTGGCATGGCTGGCAATAGTCTTGGCCGGCATTGCGTCCTCTTCGATACTTTCAAGGCTGGACATTCCTCCATTTTACGTCGCAGAAGGAATGCTCATCTTTGCAAGCTTCAGAATCGGCATATTTACTACAACGCTTGGCATGTCGATGAGACGGGCGTGGGCAATTTGCTTTTTGCAGCCGTTGGCAATGTATCTGGTGATGGTTCCAATGGGGTTCTGGAGTAGTTCATTACTCAATCCTATGACGCTTGGGTTTGGCGGCGTATTTTTGACAATTGCATCTGTATGGTCGTTTGTCACCGACAGAGCGGGTCGCCCCGGAGTGGAAAGCACACACAAACTTCTACAAGCATACTTGGCGTCGATGTCAAAAGGTAACTTCGACGAAGTGGAGTCAATTATAGAATCAAAGTCAAAAAAGTCACGCGTACTTACATCACAAATTAGATTGTACTCAAACAATGAAGACTTTAGAATGGTGCTTCCAGAGATTCACCCAGGACCATATCATCCAATAGGTGGAAGCAATATAACATATCGTATCTACAAGACGATGAACTCTTCTGCAATGGTGATGCACAGTGTGTCTGATCACGCGTTGAATTTGCCTTCGCAAGCAGAAGTGGAAAACTATCTTGCAAGCCTTGCAAACAACTCGCTTTTCAAAAAAGGCGCAACATGCACTGAGCCTGTAGTCGTACAGGTAAACAAGGCCCGCGTAATCGGGATATTGTTTGATAAATCCGCCATACTGTTTTTGTCGCTTTCACCGCACGGAATGGAGGATGTCCCAAGTTATGTAAAAAACGAAATTGAGCAATTTGCAAACAACAGGAATTTTGAGCGGGTACTGATAGTTGACTGCCACAACGCAATGGGGAAAGAAATTTCGGAGGTAGACTCGCAAGACATGCTCAAGGCAGCAAAAGCAGCACTTGAGACATTGATCACAAAACCTAACTACCCATTTGAATTCGGGTACGCAAATTCGGCAGACCTGAAGATAGACACACCTGACTTGGGACCAGGCGGGCTTGGAATTCTGTGCCTCAAAATCAACAATTCAAAATACTTTCTTGGCTGGGCTGATTCTAACAACATGGAAAACGGAGTTCGAGAAGAAATCGTAGACATTTTTGCAAAAAACAACCTCATCCTTTTGGAGATATGTACCTCAGACACACATTACAGTTCCACGAAGGTTAGAAACCGGACTGGGTACTATCCATTCGGCAAGATTGCAAAACACCAAGAGATCTCAGAGTGGTATCTAAAAATTGCAGAAAATGCAGAAAGGAAGCTAACTCAAGCCTCATTTGAGATCCTGGAGCAACAAAGCGATGTCAAGGTCATGGGTTCAAAATCACTTGAGGATCTTTCTGGCGCCCTTGACAAATGCATGATGATATCAAAGGTGTTTGTGGGTGGGAGTCTTGCTATCTTCATTGGATCTTTGTTCCTATAGTCTCCAGTTCTTCTAGGTTTCCATAAAACTCGTCAATAAATGACGCAAGTTGGAAGATTGGCACAATTGGCACTTTGTCGATAAAGTTTACCTTGTCTTGGTATAGCGTCACAATTACTGGAGCTGCCATGGCACCTTTTGTTTTTGAGACATAGTGTCTTGTACGCTCTATTTGCTTTTTTACGGCATCGTGAAGTGTGGATTGATTGTGACGCCTCCAATGTTTGCAATCTATGAGCACTGCGACGCCGAATTTTACGCCGACTACGTCTATTTCCATGCGTGGTTTCGTCAAAATCAGGTTCCTCATCGTGGCAAAATCTCTTGACTCGAGTATCTTGGCAGCCAGGCCTTCAAAGTCCTTCCAGTCCAAGTGTTCTGCAGCATGGTCTATTTGGATTCCTTTCTGCAAGGCAAGTATGGTTGCTTTAAGTTTGTCTCCTTCCTCAAACTCCATGATGGTTCCATTGAATCTGCCGATGGAATTTTGGGAGAACTCTTGAAGCATCCTTCTTGCGGTGTTCTGGTCAGTCTTTACAACAGTTGCAAAATCCTCTACTGAGACACCACCGGTTATTATTCCGTCTAGGCCGTCAAGCCACTGTTTTTGATTCATGACTTGACGTTGCCTCATGCAAATTTTAACGCTTACGCGTAAATTACATCACTGTCAAAGTAGTGTTAGAGTTCTTGGAGCTTTAAATTAGATGGGGTTCTATTTTTGATGTGCGAACACTTGTAACTTTTTTGATCTGTATCTCATTTGCAACATGTGCTGTTTCTGCACAAAAAGGAACCTATGTTGATTCAGTTCAGTTTATTCAGTACTTGGATGAAAGCACCGCATTAGAAGAGGTAAAAAAAGGCAATCTTGACATATACTACTCAAGAATACCAGCAGAGCTAATACAAAACCAAGAATCGCTTCAAAACATCAACGTTTTCTTTACCACCGGCGGCTCGTACAGCCTTCTTGTTAATCCTGCAGAAGGAGACGAATTTAACCCTTTTTCGTACCAACAAGTTAGATTTGCGCTAAACTACCTCGTTGATCGAAAACTAATTGTGGATGAATTGATGGGCGGATTTGGAGTCACTATGATTTCAAACTATGGTCCATTTGATCCAGATTATCTGTTAATAGTAGGGGAGCTAGAGCAGTTCAATTTTAGATACAACCCCGAACTCGCAAATCAGATGATCACTGATGCATTAGTTCAAGCAGGTGCGCAACAAATCGATGGGAAATGGTTCTACAACAACACACCAATAGAGGTTACAGTATTCATACGAAATGATGACCCAGTAAGAAAATCAATAGGTGAGATTGTTTCCACGGAGCTAGAAAATCTTGGATTTGTGGTAAAAAAAGAATTTGGTGACCTCAATAAAGCCTACGTGTTGGTTTATGGTTCCAATCCTGCCGATATGAAATGGAGTGTATATACCGAAGGATATGCGGGGCGGTCTGCGTTTGTCAAGTATGATCCCCTTGGGCTTGCACAAATGTACGCGCCATGGTTTTCAAACATGCCTGGCTTTAACAATCCGGCGTACTGGAATTATGAAAATAAAAAAATCGACGAACTGACGCAAAAAATCTACTCAAGTAATTACACGTCGACGCAACAAAGAGCGGAGCTTATTCGTCAGGCCACAAAAGAAGGCATAAAAGAGTCGGTTCGAATTTTTCTTGCAGCTAAAATCGATCCCTTTGTTGCCAACAAAAATGTCGATGGCATCATAAATGATTTTGGCGGCGGAATAACAACAAGATTTACGCCAATTAACGC
>JBKBQK010000093.1:0-5245 GCA_046292705.1 Candidatus Nitrosotenuis sp.
ACGCAGCAGCCAACTCAACAAGCCACACAACAACCAACGCAGCAGCCAACTCAACAAGCCACACAACAACCAACGCAACAACCAACGCAGCAACCAACGCAGCCCACGCCTCAGTGTGGCACCGGTACGATGCTCAAAGATGGAGTCTGTGTTGTTGCAGAACCAGAATACGAGCCAGAGCCTGCACCAGAAAATGAATCAGGCTACAAAAAGACACACATTCCTGGATTCCCAGATCCAAACAGAGAACCAGAGTATTATATCAACAGATACAACACCGAACCCGCTTACAGAGAATGGTTTGATAGAAACTTCCCAGAAGACTCGATATACGAGATACTCGGTGTGCCAGGCCCAAAGAAGACCCACATACTCGGGTTTCCAGACCCAACCAAGGATCCACAGCACTACATCGACAGATACAACAATGAGCCAGAGTACAAAGCTTGGTTTGATAGAAACTTTCCAGGCGAGACAATTTACGAGATAGTTGGAGTATCAGAGCCTGCACCTCCAAATGCCTGTGGGCCTGGCACCCACCTTGAAAACAGGATCTGTGTTCTTGACAAAACACAAGGGTTGTTGGGAGGAGGATGCCTTGTCGCAACTGCTGCGTATGGCACGGAGCTTTCACCCCAGATCCAACAGCTAAGAGAGCTACGTGACACCATGGTCACAAAGACAGATTCTGGAATCGCATTCCTCTCAGCTTTTAACAGTATATACTATTCATTTTCGCCAACAATTGCAGACTGGGAAAGGCAAAGCCCAGCATTCAAAGAAGCAGTCAAAATTACAATCGTGCCGATGCTGTCCACATTATCCATCCTAAACTACGTAGACATTGACTCAGAGTCAGAGTTAGTAGCCTACGGCCTTGCCATAATGCTGCTAAACGCAGGAATATATCTTGTAGCGCCTGCAGTAATAATCAACAAAGTGGCAGGACGTCTAAGGGGCAACTGATTCTAGGGCCTTCTTTTTTGCCGTACTCAGTGCAAACACGCCAATCCCTATTGCACAAAACACCACATACGGCATGGCACTGGACGAAAACTCTGAGATCAATCCGGCAGTTATGGGCCCAACTGCCCACCCTATCCCAAATATTGTCTCGTATGCGCCAATTGTGGCACCCGACGACTCTTTTGGAATTCTTCGCAAAATGACTTCGAGTGTGAGCGGGAATATGATGCTGAATCCAAATCCCATCATCAACATGGCAGCCACAAACTCAAATATCGAGTGCGAGAAAAATGACAAGACTAGTCCTGCAGATATCGTACCGCTTGATGAAATCAGAGTAGCTGCTGTCCTTTTTGCAAGCTTTTCTGTGAGAACCAAAGTAATCACACGTGATGCACCAAACACAAAATATAGGATCTCAATTTCTGTTGCAGACATGCTGCGGTCGTTGAGAAAGGCAGGGTAGATGGTCAGAATTATCCCAAACGAAGACGCACAGTAAATGAGAAGCATCACGACCACCGGAAACTTGGCCACCTCCTTTATTCCAGAAAAAGAAAACTTTGCACCCATTCTTGGTGAGTCCTTCTTTGCAAGCTGTAGTGACGATATTATTGCTGCTGCCATGATAAACGTGGCAATCACAAACAGTGTCCTGTATGTTACGTCCAGCCCCTCAAGAAGAAACGTGCCAACGAGCGGTCCAATCATGAATCCGCTTACAAAAAATCCTGTGAATTGGCCTATGTTTTTGACACGTGAGCCACCCAGACTTGAATTTGCAATTATGGACTCGGCAGGAGGCCAAAAAAACGCGTGTGCCACTCCGGTCAATGCCCTCAGCACCATTACTTCTGGAACAGTTTTTGCAAGGGAAAGAAGGTACACTGACACTGCATTTATCGTGACTCCGACTGAAAGCAGACGACCGTTGTTGAACTTGCCCAAAAGAACCCCAACTATAACTGGGATGAACATGTAAGGGATGAAATTCGCAAGGCCAATTAGGCCCAGCTCCGCATATGAAGCTCCGATTTCGTTTTTTGCAAATATCGGAACTATCGGGTTGTGTATTCCGTAAGAAATTCCTATTATAAGTCCTGTGATGTTGATTAGTGCGAGTGTTTTTTTCATTTGTATGCAGCAACCATTATTGCGCCGCCCATGAGGTCCTCTTCGAGCTCGACTGTGGAGAACTTTTCAAGCAGCATCGCCTTTAGTTTTTTGTTTTGCGGCCACCTCTTATAGGTTCCATACAGTGTGGCAAACTTGAGGCCAAGCCTTCCTCCTGCCGCAAACGCAACGATTGGAAGAATCACTCTCAGATAAAACGAAACACCTGCCCTCACCACAGAGTTGTCCGGCTTGCCCAGATCCACGATGACGAACCTTCCGCCATTTTTTAGAACGCGGTGAATTTCAGAAATTGCAATACGTAGATTGATTGCGTCGCGCAGAGAATACCCACATAACACCGCATCGAACTGTCCGTCTCTGAAAGGAATGTGCTCAAAGACACCACACGACATGTCAGGTGTTTTCTCAAAAAACGTGCCGGTGTTTTTGAGCATAGGCACAAGCGGGTCATACAGTGTTATTCTGATGTCTCCGTTGCAGAGCTTTTCAGCAGTCTTTGACATGTTGCCAAACCCAGAGCCCGCATCGAGTACCGAATCACCAGGCCTGACGCGTCCGGAAATTCCACGCCTTCTATGCTCTACGTCCTTTCCAAGCGAGATGTACGAGTTTACCTTGTCATACACAGGTATAATCTGTCGGAGTACCTCAATTACCTCGCTCCAGTAGCTTCCAAGACCCATTTAGGATACCAACAGGCTCTAGGTAATTTGTACTAAGTCTTAGGATGGCTTGGGAAATTTCTCTTTTGCTGCCTTGGCGTATTTTTCTAGCTCTGCGTCGCTGAGCTTTTCTAGTATCTTTTTGTCCTTTGTTATCTTGGCTGCTTTGATGTGTTTTGTGCCGTCCCTTTGTTCTGTCTTGAAGTCGATTGCCGCGATTGCAAGCGCAATTGTGTCGTCAAGTGACATGTCGTCTTTGTAGTTTTTCTCCAAAAACGAGTTTACCTCTTCTGCGTTTGCGCCAATTGCCACCGCAGAATACGAAACAAAAGTTCCGGAAGGATCAGTAACATAAATCGAGTTTCCTCTCTGATCAACCCCCGCAATAATTAGTGCAACACCGAACGGCCTAACACCCGAATACTGCGTATATTGGTGGCACCTGTCTGCTAGGTGTTTTGCGACAGTCTCAACGTCGACTTGCTCGTCGTAGATAAGCTTGTGGCTTTGCGAAAATGTTCTGGCATCGTCGACTTGGACTCGCGCATCAGGGATGTAACCAGCAGCTGCAACTCCGATGTGGTCGTCTACTTGGAAGATCTTCTGAGTCACGCCAGATACTTGGAGCTTTCGTGGAATCTCCTCTACTGCCATGACGACTCCGTCCTTGCTCTTTATTCCAATTGCCAGAGTACCGCGCTTTACTGTCTCGATTGCATACTCTACTTGGTAGATTCTTCCATCAGGCGAATACATTGTAGGCGTCATGTCGTACCCACGAGCTGGCATCATAATGATCAAAGCTATCTATGTTGTCAATTTAAGCGTTAGTTGGTCGATCCAGCCTAGATTTTTGGATCGGATTTGGAATAGATTTGGAAATAGTGTTTTAAGCTAATGCGCGAATTTTTTGAGCATGAAGAAGCTCGTAGAGATCCACCAGATGATTCAAAGCAGATCCGCTACAGCACGCAAGCCGGACCGCGACGCACGCAAGCTGCTGCTTTACGTGTTTACCGCCACCCGTGGAGGCTACACGAGGCTCCAGATAATCAACCTGCTTTCAAAAAATTCGATGAATACAAACCAGCTTGCCTTTAAGATGGGCCTAGACTACAAGGCAATCCGGCACCACCTTGAAACTTTGGAGAAAAACAACCTCGTAACAAAGGTCGGCGAAAAATACGGAATAACATTTCACCTCTCAAACTATCTTGAGGCAAACATTCTCGCACTAGACGAAGTAATAACAAAGCTTGAGCGCCAGCTGAGCCGCAAGATGGTCTACTAGACAGCAATAGCAATTACTACCGGCTTGATTCCACGGTATGCAAATGCGCCCACAAGCTTTGCCTTGAATCCATATTTTTTGTTTCTAAGATTTACTGCGTTTTGCGATTCGGTTTCGTTTGCAAACCTTGCAGTTCCTTCAATCCAATCCCCTTTTGGCTCACCTTTCATGCCGCAAGGCATTATCTTGACTTTCTGGTTGTTTCTGATTCGTTTTACTTTGCCCGTGTCAGGCCTGGTTGTGACAAAAATCTGATTCTCAGATATGACAAACCAGACAGGTGTCCTCACAGCTTGGCCGTTTTTTTTGTAAGTCTCCAAGTTGATGTATTTGTGGCCTTCAAAATTGGAGATCTTGTCTGAGCTCATCACAGTTAGTTTGGTTGTCCGATTATTTTAGCACAACACTCTCAACAAACTTAAATAGAAACCGTATTCACAAGATCACGATCGATTTGGTTCAGGGAGATCCATGGAAGAATGCATTAAAGCAACTCGATGATGCTTGTGCAATACTAAAGATAGACAAGGGCACAAGAGATTATCTTGCAGAACCAAACAAGGTGTTGCGAGTAAAACTTCCCGTGAAGATGGACGACGGAAAGATCCGAGTCTTCATCGGTTTTAGAAGTCAGCACAACAACGACAGAGGCCCATACAAGGGCGGAATCAGATACTTTGATCCAGAAGGTGGAATCGAGTACATGGAAAAGGAAGTCAAGGCGCTATCAGCCTGGATGACTTGGAAGTGTGCAGTAGTCGACGTGCCTTTTGGCGGAGGCAAAGGTGGAATCTATGTCAACCCCAAAAAGGAAAAGCTCAGTCAAAACGAGCTTGAGAGACTGACAAGACGATTCGCTTTTGCAATATCTGAGATTATCGGTCCCAAAAAAGACATCCCAGCACCGGATGTATACACGACTGGTGTCGAGATGGCGCAGATAATGGATGTCTACAGCAAGATGTCCGGAATGGAAAACGAGCCCGGCGTAATTACAGGAAAGCCGCTCTCACTTGGCGGCTCTCTTGCAAGAAACGTTGCCACAGGTCTTGGATGTGCCTACTGTATTCGTGAAGCTGCAAAGACAATCGGCCTCAAGTTAAGAGGTGCAAAGGTTGTCATTCAGGGATACGGAAACGCAGGAACCTTTGCTGCAGAATATCTGGAAAAGATGGGAGCAAAGATAATT
>JBKBQK010000094.1:0-5179 GCA_046292705.1 Candidatus Nitrosotenuis sp.
AGCTACCTGCGTTGGCAGGCCGTATACTACCTTGAGCAGATATGTGCCTACTCGGAGCCTGTCCGTCTGGATGGTCTGCATGTATGATGCGTCTTTTTCAAAGTTGCCATTTCTTGCGTAGATCAGCCTGTCTGGGATTTCATAAAGGAGAACAGAGTACGACAATGTTGCAAAGTCGTCTGGAACTTGGCCACTCACAAGTATGTCTTGGTTCTTGTTGTATGATTTCTGTGCAATCAAAGCGTTACTTGTTTCAGGTTGGGCTTCTGGCGCATTCTCCATTACTATTTTTCCTTCAAGCCATGGGTGTATCTCACAAAAATAGTAGTACGCAAAATAAATCGGGTTTTCAATTTTGAGTGTGGCGGACTTGGATGATTCGATGATTCCTGTCTTGAAATATTTGCCAGAGTAGTCTGGCTGTTCTGGCACTCCACTTGTGATGCTGTGTGCAACAGAGTCTTCGTTGATCCAAGTTATCGAGTCGCCACGACCAATTGGCAGAATGTCTGGGTAGAACGTCTTTGACTGCGACTCTGAAGATCCTTTGAGGATCCTTACCTCATAATTGAGGTCTTGTGCATAAGCCTGTGCTACGATTGCGACCAAAGCAATTGCTATTACTGCGTACTTGAGCAAACCAACAAGATCAAAAATCTTTGATATATTCTCAATTTGTCTGTTCGGAACAGACAAACATGGCATTATGCAGCGACAAGCTGGGGCTTAAACATTCTGCGGTAAAACCAAAAGAGGCCCAACATCTCGATTTGCTCCATAAATAAGATCAGGTGCAAGTTGACAAGCAATCCGTTTGTGAGATCGTTTAGCATGGCAAAGGAGACCGAAAAAAGATAATCCATGTACTGTATCTGAGTGAGGACAAAAGCCGTCGAGTCGGAGATGTTTGGACCATTCAAATTAACTACCCTGAATTCGTTGTTGGCCACACTGTGTGCAAGAATCTCTTTGTCAATGTGATATAGGGTGTTGCCGCGCTCAATCAAAAGTATGGAGGCACCAAAATAACAGGTAAACAGAACCAACGTGAGTATAATTATCTTGGCGGACTTGCCCCAAAGCGCCTTTGTCAGCTGGTTTTTGAAGATGATGCCAAATGAGCCAAGTTTGCCTTTTTTGACCAGTATGACCAGTGTCCCAGAGATTAGCGTGGCAATGCCCAAGTTACCTAGCCAGTGCTCCGTTAGGTATTGGCCAGCAAGTAGCCTCAACGGCAAAAATACTGCGGCAGTGACTCCGAGCAGAACTATCTTTTCTTTAACGTCGCTTACATCCATGCATTTCCATCTTCCAGATGCACGAGTGGCCTAAAGCTTGTTTTTGAGTTCCTTCAGATACTTGACGCTAATTCTGTATGCCCTAATGGCCGAGTAGATCTCAAAGAGTTCCTTGTAAGTGGGCTGTAGTTTTTTGAGGTCATCTCTGTTTATGCCAAAGTCGGTGATTGTCTGCCAGATGTTTTCTATGGAGACTCCTTCTTCGTCTATCAGTATGGATGATAGATATTTCCCTACTCCCTTGCCTAGACTGATGCTCGTGGACATCATGGCGGCACTTCAATAGCTTTGATTATATTTATCACGGAAATAATTGGTGTTTCTGAGTTCCAAAATGGAACCATGTTTTTTGTGCCGGTTCTACTTGAGATACTTGTTGAGTGTAAGTCCCTTGACTTTTTTGCTGTTGATCTTCTTGTCTTCGGACTTTAGTGTCTTGGAGTAGCCCTTTGTGTTGTTTTTATCGTTTACTTCCACGAGCTCCTCTTTTGTGATCGATAATTTCTCAAAGTATACCTTTCGTGCATCCTGCAACGAGCCGCCGTTGTCAAGCACTTGCTTCATTGCCTGCCTTGCTTCTTCTTGGAGCTGTTTTGTGTAGTTGAGTTGGCTTGCAATAGTGTTTTTGATGCGTGGGTCTAGCTTTGCCATATAATCTTTGTATGCCAGACCACCATACACACCAGGCCCTACCGGCCTTTCCTGAAGTGCCTGCTCAAGCTTTAGCCTTGCTACGTCACGCTTTTCGTCCATGGCAAGCTTTCTTGCTTCTATGTCGTATTGTTTTTGTAGTTTTTTGTTTTGCTCTTCGAGGAATTTCTCATAGTTTTTTAGCTTGAGTACATCATACGGTGCTGGTGCAGAAGCAGACTTGGTTTTATTTTGAGCTAGCTCCTTGTAGTAGATCTCATCAAAGGTGGAAAACTCATTACCGACCTTCAGCGTGGTTCTGGCAAATCCTTTGAGGTCGTCTTTGGTTGCAAAAATCACTACTGAGAATATGCCTGATGTTGTCTGATGACCAAATTCATAATGAAATTTGCCGTCGTCGCCGGTAGTAGTAGAAACTGAGACTCCTGCAAAACGGATCTTGACTTCGGCACCTGAAACCGGCTTTGAAGCTTGGTCTAAGACGATTCCGGAAATAACCGGTTTTTCATTGAGGTGTATTTGCGACTCTTCGAACTCGGCTTTTACCATAAAGTCCCATAACGTTGCCGCAGAGGCATAAGTGGTAGTGGTAAGCAACAGTGCTGCCAGCAAAGCAGAAAAGACTGCTAGGCGATTCAACGTCTTGTTTCTTTCTTTTTTTTGTTAACCTCGAAACTCAATTTGAGAATAGCTATGAATCAGTTATTTTTGAGCAGTTTTGGATCTTTTGATCAAATTCGGCAGATGGATCTACGATTTTGAGATCAGGATCAAAGATCGACTTTGATCTGATCCGATTATCGGAATTTGAAAAAGTAAACAAAAAACCCAATCACCAAAAATTGATCCAAAAATTGTCCCCAATTGAACGAAAGCTTTTAATCGGCGTGATTTTTACGGTAAAAACGTTGCAATTAAAATTATCTGCTATTCTATTGGGCATGCTGATTTTGGGCACCGTTTCATCACAGGCGTTAGCCCAGACTACCCCATTTACGACAAACATCGTCAAATCGGGAGACTTTGTTACACTTTCTGGCGAAGGCGTAGATCCAGATGATGATAGCTTGGATATTTCTTGGAGGCAAACCGGTGGTGAACAAGTCGAACTGTCTCCTTCTGCAAATGTCGCAGAGCCAACCTTTAAGGCCCCAGAAGTAGAAAATGGCAAAGTCAAAATTCTAACTTTTGAGCTAACTGTAAGAGATCCATATGGGGGTATCGACACAGACACAATTAAGATCACAGTACTGCCAAGAAACCAGCCGCCAACTGCCGATGCAGGCCCAGATCAAACAGTGGAAAAGGGCGACACAGTAACACTAAACGGTGAAGGCTCTGACCCAGACGGAGACCCACTGACTTTCCATTGGTCTCAAATTGACGGCCCAATAGTTACCTTGGATGATCCAAATTCTCAAAGTCCAAGTTTTGATTCTTCAGAAATGGAGCGAAGCTCCGGCACAATTAGATTCCAGCTCACAGTCACAGACGGCTTTGGCGGCCTGGCAAGAGACAACGTAGTAATCAAAGTCACTGCTGGCAAGCCAACACTGATTAGCGCTAATGCAGGAGATGACCAAATAGTAGATGAGGGTGAAACAGTACAGCTGGAAGGAACTTGCATGGACAAACTGGACAGAGAGCTGACTTATACATGGACACAAACACTCGGTCCATTCTCTGAGCTGTCTTCTACAGCAGACCCAGACCCAACATTCGTCGCACCAGAAATTCCAAACGGCGCAATGGTTCCGATGGCATTTAGATTTACTTGTTTTGCAGAAGGTGGTGGAACTGCAACAGATATTGTAATTATCAAAGTCCGACCACTCAACGATGCTCCTGAAGCTGACGCAGGACCGGACAGAAACACACAATCATTCAGATATGTGTATCTTAGCGGCTCTGGTACAGACCCAGACGGAGACAAACTCCAGTACTCTTGGAGACAAACCGGTGGTGACAATGTTGATTTGATTTACCCAAACAAAGCTGAAGCAAGATTCTTGGCACCCGAAGTAAGTGGGGGTGCAACCTTAGAATTAAAATTCGAATTAACAGTGACCGACCCATATGGTGGCGAAGACTCTGACACCATGACTGTTACTGTCTACTCTAACAATGTAAGGGCAACTGCTGATGCTGGAGTTGACCAAACAGTTGACGAGCAGACTTTGGTAACGCTTTCTGGCATGGGAGAAGACCCAGATAGCAAAAAAATCACATTTGAATGGAGACAGGTAGGCGGTGAGCAAGTAGAAATGTCTGGAGGCGACGGTCCAGAGCCAACATTTATTGCGCCAGTGGTAGAAAACGGCAAAGTAAAGGTTCTAGTCTTTGAGCTGCGAGTGGCAGACGAGAGCGGTCAGCCAGCAAAAGACCTAGTTAAAGTCACAGTACTTCCAGTTAACGGAGTACCAGAAGTTGATGCCGGCGAAGATCAGACAGTTGACGGTGAAACTACAGTTGTGCTTACGGGTTCTGCCTCAGATGAGGATGACGAGCCACTGACTTACCTGTGGAGCCAGATATCCGGCCCATCTGTGACACTGTCTACTGAAACAGAACTGGAGACCAAATTTACGGCTCCAAAAGTCCAAGTTGACACTGTTCTTACCTTCCAGTTGATTGCCAACGACGGACAGGTTGACAGCGAGCCAGATACAGTGGACGTCACAGTAAAGGGCACAATCTTAAAGCAGATCACTGCATATGCAGGAAAAGATAAGACAGTTCCAGAGCAGTCAACAGTGACACTATTCGGCTCAGGCAAAGACCCCATGAAGCAAAAGCTCTTCTACAACTGGAGGCAGGTTTCAGGTGAACAGGTAACCCTGTCTGCAACTGACTTGGCAAAGCCATCGTTTGTGGCACCAGATGTTGGCAACGGTGAGACAAAGTCACTTGTCTTTGAGCTTACAGTAAGCGACGGACAAGGCAGAAGCGCCAAAGACACAATCACAATAACTGTTGAGCCAATAAACGGTGACCCAACAGCAATTGCCAAAGTCAAAAGTGTCAGAGAAGCAGTATAATCTCTTATTTTCAGTACACCTCCTTTAGGTATATTCATAAACCTAGCAATGTTGCGTAATTGTGAGTTTTGGATTTAGAAAAATTTAGAGACGATGTTTACACCGTAACCAACCAGCTTTCATCACAACTCCAAAAAGACGATCTTCCAAAGCTGAATTATGTGCGGCAGCGACTAATTGAGCTGTACCAGC
>JBKBQK010000095.1:0-5143 GCA_046292705.1 Candidatus Nitrosotenuis sp.
ATAGGAAAAGGCAGGTATGTGCTTGCAGTTTATGAAAAGCTTCGAAGAGTTACGATGCCCCTTGATGGAAACCACCTACTTTTGGTCAGCTTTGACAACAAAAGCGGCCAAATGGACATAGTAGAAAAACTGGAAAACGAGTTGCATGGGGACTATACCCATTACTAAATCTACATTTTTTAATTGTCTAAAGCTCTGAATTAGGTTTAAGTTTGATTTTTAATGATCAATTTGATTTGATGATATCTACAGAATCGTTAAGAAAAGACCACGATTTGATAGAAAGGGTGCTCAAAGCAATGGATGTCACACTCCAGTTATTAAAAAACGGCAAGAAGATCCCAGAATCCATTCTGTTGCCCACGCTCGATTTTGCAAAGAATTTTGTAGACATATGTCATCATGGAAAAGAAGAGGACTCGTTGTTGCCGGAGCTTGAAAGGCGCGGGATGCCAATGCATATTGCAGATTTAGAGCAGAATCTTTCCACATTGAACTGATTACGTATTGACAGACTCTAGTGTGTTCTTTAAGGACTTGTGTATGATAGTGGATCTGTTAGTTTAGTGTTCATCTTTGTATAGTATTATGAATTTCAGTCATGTAAATTACATGTTTAAATTGTATATTCAGTGAATCGGTATGTTTTTCATAAATTTGTTAAGAGTATAAGATGATTTATGGATGATTTTTAATAATATCATGCATTTTCTTTAAATAATTTTATGAAGACTAGAGAATGGTTTGGCGATGTCAAATATTGAGATATGGATTGGATTTTATCTATTGATGATTCTAATTTCCTATGTAATTTTAACATCAAATAAAAGAGAGTTTAGAATAAAACACGATGCTGATGCTTTGCAGATAGTGGCAGCTGAGTTAGAAAACGACGAAGTGTCAAAGTATGAAGTAATCTCAATAGTGAGAATGGATGAACTGCGCACAACAACCATATTTGTAGAAAAAGACTCTATGATTACAAGCATAGAACTTGACAATGTTACAGGTAAAATACTAAATAAAGAAAAACTCATTGCATGAATCTTGGATTATGATACTTTGTGTTCGGCAGTTTTTGAAATTGATCCTAAGATAAGATACGCAGCAGTTTATCACAAAAGTGGTCATCAGCTTTGCGGTGGAATGCGTGATGGGCTTGAAGCTTTGTTACCTCCAGAAGAACTAACACGATCGGCCATACAAACGATCATGAGGTGGAATACACGTCAATTACTTTCTTCTTTTATTGGACAGGGAAAATACTCCATGGCAGAATATGAAAAGATAAAACGGATGACCTTCCCGTTAAATGAGACCGCATTACTTTTAGTCTCAACTGATGTTACAGCGAATCACAACATCATTATTTCTAGAATTTTGGACATTATTGGGGAAAATTTTAGATAGGTATCTTAGAAACGATCATTCAATATGTCAACCGACGTTGTAATGCGTCGACAATTATTGACTTGTAAACATCCGTGTTTTTAGATCGCTATTCATACTGTTTGTTGTACAGAAATAAAGTTTGGAATTGATTCTAAACATATTTTCATTTTCTATACGTTATTCTCAAAATTCGTAAAATGTAGACAGATTGAAGAGGTTTGGAAAGATATTCGTGTAGGAAGTTCTCTTTTGCCGATACATGATAAAAAAAGAAGGCGCATAAAGGCGCCTTTTGACTTTAAAAAGCTGATGTGTAGCCAAATGAGAGCAATAATAGTGAAAGTGCCCCCATTACGGCAATAACATATTTTGCTGTTAGACTCTTAATGGGGATTTGTATCATGTCATATTATTTTTCAAAAAATTTTTAAAATTTTTTTCAGCTGATTAGCTGAAATATCAGCTTTGGTTTTACAAACAAAGGATATTTCTAACAAATCATACCTTACAACATTATCCGGTGTATGCCAAAATCTATCCCAAAATTACACGCCAGTGGGGGATTTCCCTTTTTACCATACATCATCTACTTCATCTAGTTCTTTATAATCAACTGGTTGATCCTTGCGCAAAATCTTGAGCCTAGATATATCTCTATCAAAGATCAGATCTGCTGTCCAGTCAAGTAGTATCCTCAGCCTTTTGTTGAATTTTGGGATCTTTCTGAGATATACAGTTCTCCAGATCCACCATGCCACTATACCGTAAATGTTGAGGCCAGAGATCTGCGCTATGGCAGTTCTTTTTCCAATTATTGCCATCTGTCCCTTTGAGACATAGTTTATCTTCTTTTTTGGCCTACCTGATATTTCGGCATAAAGGTTGTAAGCTGCAATCTTTGCTTCTGCCTCCGCGTTTTGCGCAGTAGGTGGATAGGGTTTGTTTGTTCTTGGATCTATTGTAAGACTGCAGTCTCCTATGACATACACTCCAGGAAATTCTGGCACTTCCAAATACTCGTTGACAATTACCTTACCGCGGTCTGTCTTGAACAGTGAGTTCTTGATGGTATCAACCGGCGTGACACCTGCTGTCCACACAAGAGTCTTTGTCTGGATTGCGTCAAGCTCTGCCTGCTTGACTGGATTTTTTGTTGCATCGACTACGCTCTTTATGATCACCTCGGAACCGTCAAAGCTTAGAACCGCTGTGTTTAGTTTGATCTCGATCCCACGCTGGATAAGTTTGTCTTTTGTAAATTTTGCTAGTTTTTCAGAAAAACCTGGTAGAACCACTGGAAGAGCTTCAAGTATGACCACTCTGATGTCTTTTTCAGAGATCTTTGGATAGTGTTTTCTTGCATCAAGCAAAAAATCGTGCATCTCTCCTGCTGTTTCTATTCCCGCAAATCCTGCACCAACTATTACAAAAGTCAGCAGGCTTTGCTTTAGAATTGGATCGGTTTCATTTTCTGCTTGTTCTAGCATGTCTATGACCCGGTTTCTTAGCACGACTGCGTCGTTGAGTGTCTTCATGGTGTAAGCATGGGCTTCTATTTCCTGATTGCCAAAAAAGTTGGTCTGCGATCCCAAGGCCACTACAAGATAGTCATAATTTAGTGAGATTCCTCTTTTTTCGCGCGTCCCATAAAATGTGACGCGCTTGCCATACGGATCAATATTTTTTACCTTGTTTTCATAGAAGGTCGTCTTTTTGCAGATCATTCTGATTGGTATGATGATGTGCCTTGTCTCTATCATGCCTGAGGCAACCTGTGGCAGCATGGGTGTGAACAGTAAAAAGTTGTCTTCCGACACCAAGACCAGTTCGATGTCAGCATTGTGTTTAAAGTGGGATTCTAGCTTGCGTGCGCACTCTACGCCTGCAAATCCGCCCCCAAGTATGAGGATTCTTTTCTTTGTCACCTAGTTACTGCCAATTAAGTCGTTATAATGTTTAATTAACTAAATTCAATACAGTTTTTGTAAATGACCCTATACGGTTAAAGTAAATGACCCTATACGGTTAAAGTAAAATAGCACAAAAATCAATGCAAATCACATGAAAAAGGAATATGTCGTAGTCCGAATCGATGCGGCACCAGATGGCGCACCATATGTGGTTTTGTCATTGTCATTAACAAAGGACTTTAAGGAATCACAGTCATTCCCACAATCCCCTTTTGGCACAGGAGTAATGGGCTTCTCAAATATGGATGAGATGATGAAGGGCCTAAACAAGATGCTTTCTGGAGGCCTCTATGGAATGCCAGGAGGTATAACTAGCATCAAGCTGGACATGCGCGAATACAAAGAGCTTGGCGTCTCAGTTGGAGACAAGGTATATCTGGAGATATCCAAAGTCGAAAGCTTGGGCGTCTAGTTATCTCGAAATCTCTGCCCTCAGTACTTCGTATGCTTTTGATGCATCCTCTTCTTTGAGAACCAGCACTATGTCGTCCTGAGAAAAGAACGCGTTTTGCATCTCAATTCCGTTGTTGTGGAGTAATTCTGCCACATATGACACTACATCTGAACGGTTTTTTTCCTGTGGTATTCTTATCTTTATTTTGGCCAAGCCGTCACTGAAAAAGTTCTTTGCAGACGGAAAAGACTCAAAGATCCTTCGTATATCTGCCAGATCCTCAGTCAAGATGCGAAACGTAGAGTCCGCCAGTCTGAAAAACTCGTAGTCAGAGTCATATTGCTCAAACTTGTTAAGAATTGACGTGGCTTCGTTTTTGTCCATATCGCTTGCAGAGAACTTGATGTCTAGAATTCCGTCTGTAAGAGAAAGTCTTGCATTTTTGAGAATCGATTCAGATTTGACGTCCTCTTTTTCAGTAAACGAGTCGGCGTAACGCTTTATAGCCACTACGATAGTGTTCAGGTTTACTGGGTTACCAATCTGCCTTTCGACATCAGGTTGTATCTTCACAGCAAGTGCCGTATAGTTGATGACGTCCATTTTCATACAGTCATAAATGGAGCGATTTCTTGTTATGATCTCCCTGACTACTTCTGGGACAGAAAGATTTGCCGTTCTCACAGAAATTCTTATACTATGTCATATATAATAGTCTTATGTCAGTTTTCATAGTAAACTGCAAAATCTTTATATATTGTCATATCTATTACATAGATTGAGTGATTATGACATTGTTCTTTGATGACGAATTTGACAGGCTCTTCAAAAGAATGTCAAGGTCGTTTATGGATCTTGATGATCTTTTCGAAGAGGCTGCAAGACGTAGCGGCACCACATTTGGGCCATATTATTACGGTTATTCAATGACCGTTGGTCCAGACGGAAAGCCGCACATAAGAGAGTACGGAAATGTCCGACCTGGTTTGCTTCCAACTGCAGACACAAGAGAGCCACTTATTGACACCATCGTAGACGAAAAAGAGCAGATCCTAAAACTGGTAGCTGAGATGCCAGGAGTTGAGAAAAAAGACATCAAAGTAGTAGTTGAGGGAAATGTAGTCAAAGTAGATGCAGAACACGGTGGCAAAAAATACCACGGAAAGGTACCAATCAGAAATAAGATCGACCCAGACTCGGCAAAGGCCACATATACAAACGGCATCCTTGAAGTCCAGTTCAAGCTAAAGGAAGACAAACCAAAGGGCAAAACCGTGGAGGTTACCTAAACCTCTATTTTTTTGGTGATGATATGAACGAGATTATACTTAGAATTGACGAGACGTCTCAGCGCCACGTAGGCAAGGGAATAGCTATAATAGATCCC
>JBKBQK010000096.1:0-5139 GCA_046292705.1 Candidatus Nitrosotenuis sp.
TGGTTTGCATGGGACGGAAAGTACGGCTTGCTGTCTTGAGAAAAGGTGGCAGTTACAAAGTACATGTTTTCTATGTTTTTAGACTCTTGCCACATGTCTTTGATCTCTATTGACTTGTGGTCATGCGTATACGGGACACATGCGTACCCTTCAAAAGCGGTCTCTGACACCAAATTTTTGGTTCCAAAACTGTATTTAACATTTTTTGGATCGCTACCAGCTCAGTAAATAACCAGAGATAAAACACGTCAGTACCTATTTAATACAAATGTGTACCGAAAATTTCTGTCCCAAGCTAGCTCAGCCTGGTAGAGCTTCCGGCTGTAGTGGTTGGCTTTTGGCTAACACAAATCAGCCTACTAGGCACACAGAAACCGGAGTGTCGAAGGTTCAACTCCTTCGCTTGGGACTACATTTTTATTTCAAACGAGTTGTTAACTAAAATAATTTTGAATATAATGAGTCAGTTGTTAGCTTGATTTGAAATTATCTTTTTCTCATAGAGATCGTATTTTTCTTCATTACAAATTTTGGCCTTTATCTAGACAGAACACTATTCATTGTGAAGGTCTTTGATCAGTGCCGCAGTAACTTGGTCGTCTATTTTCCTGTACCAAGCAACAATGTCTTCCAAGTCAGCATCAAACTCCGACAATCTTTCAAAGACATCATCAGGGATCCTAATTGTCTGGTTTGCGTACTTTATTACATAGTTCTTTCTTATCAACTCGCCATGCACTCTGTATGGATGCGTCATCAAGTTCTTGATTTTTTCAAAAAAGAACCCAACTACGTAAAAATCGGCCCTGTTGTCCTTTTTCATACGTTTTTGAAAAACATACACGTTTGCTAGCATGATTAACGAAAACAGGGGGATCTGTAACTTGGCAGCAATGACATACCACCTGCCTCTTTTTGTTATGGAATAATTGATGCCTAGGTTTTTTTCTAGTAGGCCAATAGATTGCAGGTGCATCATGTATCTGCACGTGTCTTTTCTTGGCTGCTTTGAGTGAATGATGTTTGAAAAGTTTGAGACTATCTCCTTTGTCTCTACACCGTCATAAAAAGCGGACAAGATCCTAAATGAGACAGTCGACGGCCTAATTTTGCGATTCAGCAAAATGATTCTGTCCACATCAAGTCTGCTTTGTTTTGTGATCTGCATTAGGATCTACCCACCACTACAAATCTGCCTTTTTTAGAGGACAGCTTGGATGCAAATTTTTTTAATTGTAAGGCAGTAAAAGTCCTCACAGAAACTTCCGGCACATCTGATTCATCTGTAATGTCAAGAAACTCTGTGGCATTTTGTGGTAGGACAAAAATCTTTTTACCTTCATCGCCCTCTATTACCGTAAACTCTTTTTCGTCCCTAATTGGAGATATGATCTTTTTTATCATGTTGATGCGGTAAAGTCCGGGCTTTTCGACTTTGAGTAATGCCATGCCGGGAACTGCGCCTATTGCGTTTACCTGCTCTTTTTCTTTTTCAGTAAGGGTGATGCTGCGGACAGTCTTCAGAGTCGATTCATCTCGTAATTCTTCTCTGAAGAAGATGGGCTCTCTTTCTTTATTTTTGAGGTATTGCTTAAAGTATATCTCAAGTGTCTCTGGTCCTGGGAACGCAAACTTTCGATCCGGGAGCGTGGTGTCAATGATTGCAATGAATTGTTCTACAACATCAAGCTGGATCTTTTGAGGCAGCTTGCATACAAGCTCAGCAAAATATGGTGGTATCACAACATTGCTGTATCGCAACGAGAGCCTCTCTATGAAGTCCTCTAATCGGTTCTTTGCTTGCTGGTCGATGATTCGACATCCTACCAGCTTAGTTAGATGCTCACCGAGCTGAAGTTTTCGCACTATGTGGATTGGCTGTTCTCCACGCTCCAACATAAAGTTGATCACATCAATAATTTTGAATGGATTCAGCGGACTATGGTGGTTTGATCTGAGGTGTAGCGCAAGCACCTCATCAATCGATTCGACTTGATGAACAAAAGCGTCTACGGTATCTACACTCGCAGACCTGAGCCCCTCTACTATGGCGTGGCCATCTACTATAAACATGGAATCTTTTAGTGCGGCTACCTTGATTGGGCTAAAACGCCCTCTCTCTGTGGGGTCACGTGCTATGGCGGCAATTCGTTCGATCATCTTTGCAGAGTGGAGAGTCACACGAATCGGTGATCTCTGAAGTAACGATATTCTTAATTGGCGAAGCATCGGTGTTTGGATCTGCATTAGAGCCCTCCCCTGAGCATTCTTACCGCCATTCTTGCTCTATACTCGTCGTTGCCAGAAAACATCTTTGCGAGTCGTCTTGCTTTGTCTTTGAGCGTCTCTCTGTCAACTGGCTTTTGAATGTCGTTCAAGTGGACATTAAGATAATACTCAAAGGAATCATGTCTTGTGATTATCTTGCTTTTCTCACACTCCGTGATGGACACAAGCAATGAATGAACAAAGGAAAACGACTTTAGAACTGAAGGTGTTCTTCTTATCGAGAATGCAAACATGACTGCTTCTCTTATCTGGTCTTCTGTTCTTGGTATTGCAAATCTCTTACAGGACGTAAATAACGAAAATATTGCAATTGCCGTGTTAGCGTTGACATCAGAGATCTTTTCTAGCTTGGAAAATATCTTCCAGGCATCAAGTGCTGCATATGCCGGCAGCCTAAGCTTAACACAGGCGTTTGAAAACGCAGAAGAGCGAAACTTTTTTTCATGAACCCTTCTAGTTGCTTCTATTTTTGCAGTCTTTCCGCCAGTCTCTATTTGCTGGAACAAATTGAGCGTACTTTCGATGTTGTAGTCTTGTACATCATAAGAGTCCAGCACCATTCCACAACTTGCGCACAACACTTCATGCGAGTCAACCACCAGGGAGTTTTTGTGTAGACAGTAAATTCTTGGGATTTGTTTTTGAAGTGATGACATGTGGAATTAGTAAAAAGACTGACAAAACTATAAGGTGATTGTGATTAGAATGGCATACCAAACGTCATCTGCATTGAGTATGATTTGATGACTTGTCGATCATCTATAACGTGATGAGCTTCTTTGAAAGGGCACACAGTAGGTGGTATGGTTTTCTTGTCGACGAATTGTAGACAGTATCAAAAATTCTCAGCTCTAGGCTGCATGATGCACACTTGGTTCTTCCATGCCTTTGGTAAATCTTGAAGATTCTTGGGGTGAGCACGATAAAGTCAGATTCCCGTCTGATCTTTGTAACCTCTTGTTCTAATATTTGAGGCGATAGTTTTTTGAGTTTTTTTGATTTGGCCTTTTGTAATTGTTGGCCTGTCATATCAGTAAGCACCGCACTCCGAAGTCAGGCCCAGTTTTTTGGCCATGTTGATTCGCGTCTGTTTTACGTAGATGTTTCTCTTGATATGAGTGAGAATCGTACTGCACTGTGGATTGGTACACACCTTGATGTCTTTGTTGTTCCATCTTCTCTTTTTACCATCACTTACTCGTACAAAGGCCGAGCCCATTTGTGCGTTACAGTCTGGACATCTTTCGTGTTTTTGCATAGGGTTCTTGGGTTTGCTCAACTTGAACACCACTTCCTCTTGGTTGTAATAAAGCCATGAATGCAATACCATCCACACCTCATAGCCATTATAGAAAATATGTATGAATATATAAAATTATTTATTTCTAAATATTTTTATGTATTATTAGTCATACAATGCTGATGAAAACAAAACAGCCTGCAAAAAAACCAGCCTCAAAAATACTCGATATCGTCTACTTACATACAGAAAACAAACAACGCTTGGAACGTCTTCACGAAGAAGCACAGCTTACAAACCCCACCATAAAGTTTCATCCATTTGCCGAAAGCATAATCACTGATTATCTTGACACAAAAGAATCGCAAAAGAAATTCAACTATCCGATAGAGTTCAAGGCAGTAGTAGACCAACATATCGTACTGCTTGACAACACGATAGGCAAGCCGGTACTTATTGCAATGGATGACTCTCAAAAGTCTCTTCACTGTGATTCCTGTGGGCTGGACGACTGCCGTCACGTGGGCTTTGTTTACGGAAACTACCTTACTTGCAACGTCTTGGTAAGAAAGGGCTTTTTTCCCCCAAGATCGATCAAGAGCTAATTTAGTACATCAATAACGATAAAAATTCTAGAAAATAACCTAAAACAATGTAAATCAGTTATCATATGATCTAAAAATTATATTTTTTACCACATTTTTTCCAATTTAACAAAAAACATTAATGAGCTTGTATAGTGATTTTCATGGTCACAGTATCCCTCCTAGTGTATGCTGGGGTAAAATCGTACAGCTTAAAAGGTAAACTTTTGACAAAAAAGGATCTTGAGACATTGGCAGAATCGCGCGACCTTGATGAACTTGTAACTAGAATCAAGAACACGGCTTACAACGACGCCATCTCCAAAGTCCAAAAACCGTACACAGCCCAAAAAATCGAGCTTGCATTGAGGAACAGGCAGGCAGACTTACACCACATGATGATACGGGCAGTGGGCGGCTCCAACCTGTTGTTTGCGTACTACCTCAAGTTTGTCCTGCGAAATCTAAAGACCATTCTCAAAGGGAAGATCCTTGGGAGGACTCAGGAGGAAATCGAAACTATGCTCAGCCTGCATGCAGAGGAGCTCATAAAGGAACGCGATGTGGTTCTAAAAGCCCTGATTGCAAAAGACTTTGAGGAGGCAGTCACCACATTAAAGGGAATAGGAATAGGAGAAGAGGTGGAAAAGGCATACTCGTTGTACAACGAAAAAAAACAGATACAGCTTTTGGATCTGTATTTTGATAAATTCTTTTACGAAAACCTAAGCCACACGATTAGAAACTCACCTGACTTTAGCTTGCACACGCTATGTGGAATGGAAGTGGATTATTACAACATCTTGTGCATTTTGCGAGGCAAGTTT
Source organism: Candidatus Nitrosotenuis sp. (assembly GCA_046292705.1). Taxonomy (GTDB): domain Archaea; phylum Thermoproteota; class Nitrososphaeria; order Nitrososphaerales; family Nitrosopumilaceae; genus Nitrosotenuis. Next base: position 4,941 of record JBKBQK010000096.1, read on the forward strand.
TGGGGCCTTGACGAAAACCAGATCCAGAATCTAATAGTTCCACAGATTTCAACAGAGTCAAAAGAACTACTGACTAGAATGATATCTGCGGATTCGATAAAAAGTGCATTAAATGAGCTTGTGGGAACGTCGTACAAAGAACTTGTTCCACAAGTGGAAGACGAAATAGATGCAATAGGTCATTTTGAGAGGGCATTTG
>JBKBQK010000097.1:0-5125 GCA_046292705.1 Candidatus Nitrosotenuis sp.
ATTCCTCAACGCAATCAAGTATCTGATTAATAACAAAATAATAATCATAGAAGAAAAACCTCAAACTGAAAAAAAGCCACAAGTGGCAAACATAGTGATTCCAAACGGTAATTCCAAGGTGGGAAACGTAGGATTCTACATACCCCTAAATCTGGAGGTAATGAAAGGAACCACGGTAATCTGGATAAACGACGATAACATAGAGCACACCATCGTAAGTCAAGACGAAAAAGGAAACGTCATACCACTTTTTAACAGCAAAGCGCTGGACACGGGAGAACGATTCATTCACAAATTCGATGAAACTGGAGTCTACCATTACTTTTGTACCATACACCCGTGGAGAGTAGGGGTAGTCACTGTCAGCTAGGCCGCAATAGCTTTGACAATGTCGGATTTTGTCACTATGCCGCACAAAAGAGATTTCTTTACTACTGGAAGGCCGCTTATCCCATTTCGGATCATGAGCAGCGCTGCAGTTGACACATCGTCGTCGGAGTTTACCGTCACAGGATTTGGAGTCATAATGTCTTCTGCCCTAAATGACAAAATGTAGGAAAGCTGGTTCATCTTAAATTCGTCTGGACGGGGGCTAAGCCTATACTCTTCGACCTCCCTTGGGTCTGCAAACTCCCTGATCCACCTTGGCATCTTTGCAGGAAGAAAGTCTCTGTTCGTAATTATGCCAACAGGTTTTTTGTTTCGTTCCACGACTATCCTGGATATGCCGTGCCGCACAAGTAAGCTCTCCACCAAAAGGAGTGAATCTGCAGGCATCACAGTTATCACTTTGGCAGTCATTATCTCAGATACCTTCAATGGTTCCACAGATTGTGTTAGAAAGACGGAAGCCAAATCGGTCTTTGTGACTATTCCGGCCAATTTATTGTTGTCCAGCACCAAAACCGAGCTTATCTTGTGCATGTGCATCAGCTTTGCACAATCATATATGGTACTTGATCTTTTCACGGTAATGAGGTTCTTTGACATAAAGTCTTTTACCAAAACCTTGTCAATTGATTTGCCGCCAAGTCTGTAAATTGCCCTCACAAAGTCTTTTTCGGTAATTATGCCAATCGGCTTTTTGTTGTTGTCCAGCACTGGGAGACGGCCTACTTGATGCTTCAAAAGCACCTCGCGGGCCTCAAGAAAGGTAGCGTTTTGATTTACCGTGATCGAGTTTTTTATCACCTGATCCAAACTCGGATTTTTTAATTTCATGTTTGTAGTGTCAAATTAGGCTTTTTTAAATACAACCACAATAATCAAATCCTGAATATCATCATTGAAAATTGTACAATTTATTTAATTCGGCCCAATAACTCCAATTACCATGAGCTTAGATGTAATTTATGATCACTTCAAAGAACTAATGGATACAAAGATCGACCAACTTAGGAGTGAAGTTGTCCTCATCGAACCGTCCCAAACACTTTCCAGTGTAATCGGTACTATCACGAAACATAATACATTTGACGTCTTTTGCACCGAAAATGGGACTGTACTCAATACCAACATAAGAGACCTTCTTTTGGCAAAAGACATCACAGACATGAAGGTAAGGCCGTTTCTGCATCCGGTTCTCGGCTTAAAGAATGGCGACACTGTGGAAAAGGTAGTCAACATACTCACCCACAACAGAATCAGAGCGGCTCCAATAGTTGAGGATGGACAAATAATCGGAACAGTCCACGCAAAAGAGATTTTAAAGCTAGTTTCAAAACTTGATAACAAGTGGATACGTGCAAACCAAATCTTTACCCCAAACCCGTATGTAATAGACAAAAAGACTCCTCTGAGCACGGCAAGAAAGATAATGACAACCAAACGAGTGGATCACCTTCCGGTAGTGGACGGTGACAGGGTGTTGCAGGTTCTTACCTCATATCACGTACTTCAAACCATCCTACCACTAGAAAAAATCGGAAGAAGGGATTACGGCTCAAAAAAGATCCTCAAGTTGCAATCCAACGTGGGAAATCTTGGCACAAACAGGATGACCAGCTGTGCGCCTCTTGACGACCTAAACAATGTAGTAGATTCAATGCTGCACGCAGATACTACGTTCTGCCTTGTCTTGTTGAGGGATGGTTTGCAGGGAATCATCACTTACAGGGACATTTTGAATCTACTTACAACCAGGATGAAAAGCACCATTCCACTTTTCGTAATTGGGATGCCAAAAGAAGACAACGCAAACATAATTACGCAAAAATTCACCAAGGTACTCGACAGACTCCAGAAAGTATATCCAGATGTGCAAGAAGCCAAAGTCTACGTAAAAAAACACCATGGCACTGGAAGCAGATATAACTACGAAGTGTCCACTACAATAATAACGCCGATTCAAAAATATTCATTCTCAAGACAGGGATACGACCTAAGCAAAGTCTTCGATGAAATCTCGCAGAGGCTGTTGCGATTGTTGGCAAAACGCGCAAAAAGGCGATACAAGCTAACCATCAGAAAAATGATAAGATAAAACGGAACGATGAAAACAAAAAACAACAAAAATAATCAGACAACAACCCTGCTTCTGGGTTTTCCTGGAAATGGCCTTATAGGTACATTCACCATCTCGTATCTGATATCACATCTGCGCATGAAAATGACTGGCGAGATTAGTCATCCGGATCTGCCTCCGACGCTTTTTGTTGATAATGGAGAAATCATAAGCCCGATTAGGATCTACAAAAAAGACAACCTTTACGCCATAATCTCTGACGTACCAATCTATCCGGAAATTGCAAACGAGTTCGTTTCTTCGATTGCCGAGTTTTGCCGCAAAAACAGAATAAACAGGGTGATCGTTCCAAGCGGCGTGGACACACAAAGTATTGATTCAAAGGACATCAAGACGTATGGCCTTGCCACCGATCCGGTATTCGAAAAAATAATGTATGAAAACGACATACCAAAATTCCTCTCAGGAACAATTATCGGCAACGACGCAACTGTCATACTCATATTCAGAAACTACAGAATACCGCTCCTGATGCTTTACACTGCATGCCATCCGTTTTTTCCGGATCCACAAGCGTCAATACATGCAATCATATCACTTGCAAAGGTGCTAAAAATCCAGGTCGACACAACGGAGATCCAAAAACGTGTGGACTATCTTAAGATCCAGCACAGAAACCTCATGCAGGAAACACTCGATATGCTCGCACAACAAGAAAAACAACTATCTTCAAAGGCTCCAACCATATACGGGTGATGTCGTGGTAAAAGACTGGATTGATATCGAGTTGTCATCTCTTCCTACTATCAAACTGTGGGATGACTGGGAGCAAAAAATCCTCAAACCACTGTCTTATCTAAAGGAGATGGAATCAAAATGGATTCTGGAATTCGATCTCCCACTTGTTGAGAAAAAAGACATCAATGTCTACTTGGATGAAAACGACATGATTGTGATAGAGGCAAAGCTCAAAGAGAGGTATGTTGATTCAAAGGGCGCACACAACTTTGAATATGAGTATTTCAAGTCTAGCGTCAAGATGCCAAGAAACGTTGATGTAAAAAACATCACAGCGCGCTTCAAAGATGGCCGGCTGACAATAACTATGCCCAAGTTGTATAAGGGCTCAAAAATAGAAATACAATAAAGCGAGAATGCCAGCGCTGCTTGTTGCCAAGAAGCACCGCCATGACAAAAACACAGTTACGGTGAACTTGTTTGTTGCCGAAGTCAGAAGAGATTTCTCTTTTCTGTCATTCTCGCCACATTATTTATCAATATATAATACTTAACCAGTCTGCAAGATTCTCAGCTGCGAGAACCGGATCAACAATTGGAAGATTTTCAACAATTGATTGTGATATTGAAATTACAAATGCGAGTGGCAAAGTCCGAACCCTTTATGGCCGTATGTCAGCTACATTACAAACTCAAAGCGTTTTTCCTTGTAGCCTTTGTCCAAGCCACCGACAATTGGTATCTTGTTTTGGCAGAACTTGCACCTGTTTTGCTCATCAAGGTTCCACTCCAAGATGTCATAGCTGTATCTTCTTACCACTATCTTCTTGCACTCGGAGCAGTAAGTGCTTTCGTAGGGGTGGCCAGGCACGTTGCCTATGTACACATATTTGAGGCCGGCCTCTTTTGCCACTTGGTAGTGATTCTCAAGCGTCTTGACCGGAGTGGGCGGGAACTCCATCATCTTGTAATCGGGATAAAACCTCAGAAAGTGGATCGGCATCTCAGGGCCGCACACATCGTAGACAAATTTGGAAAGTTTCCTTGCGTGTTCCAAGTCGTCTCCTACCTGCGGCACCACCAAATTCGTTATTTCCACATGTATGTTAGTTAAGCTGACAAGCTGTGACACCGTATCGAAAACAGGCTGTGAGCTTGGAATACCTATGTATCTTCTCACAAAAGATTGCTCCCCATTTCCTTTGAAATCAACAGTAATGCAGTCTAAAAATTCATTCATCATAGACACGGATTCAGGGGTGCCGTAGCCGTTTGAAACAAAGATGTTGAACAGCCCCTTCTTTTTAGCAAGAACGCCGCAGTCCCTTGCAAACTCAATAAAGATGCTTGGCTCGTTGTAAGTGTATGCAATTCCATGGCAACCTCGCTCAAGAGCAGAAGAAACCACCTCTTCTGGAGTATAGTCTGCGCCCTCCACTTTTCTTCGCTGGCTTAAGTCATAGTTCTGGCAAAACTTGCACATCCAGCTGCAGCCGCTTGTGCCAACCGAAAATATCTTTGTGCCAGGCCTGTAGTGTGTGACAGGCTTTTTTTCAATTGGGTCGATGTGGGCTGCTGCCACCTTACCATATACATACAGAACTAGCTTGCCGTCCTTATTTGCCCTGATTCCGCAAAATCCAGTCTGTCCTTCTCCCATCTCACAATATCTGGCGCATGCTAGGCAACGCACTTTGTGATTTGGCAGCCTCTCATACAGTATAGCTTCTTTTTCCACTGTGCATCGTATGGCATCGAATCATATTAAGTGGCAAAACAATTCTCAGATCTGAAAATTGTAATGTGAGCTAAATTACAACAAAACCAGTTCTGATTGTAGTTGAGAGGAAACAAAGTATTCATAGAGCAGGTAAAGAGCACCCCGACTTTTAGGAGGCAATTTGAGATTGTTGAAAGAAAGGG
>JBKBQK010000098.1:0-5110 GCA_046292705.1 Candidatus Nitrosotenuis sp.
CTTCATAAAATCGCTGACAAGGGACGGTGTAGTGGAAGAAACTCCAGAAGCATACAAGGATGTAGATGCAGTAGTAAATGTATCCCACGAGCTTGGGATTGCAACCAAGGTGGCAAAGCTTGTTCCCATTGGCGTGATAAAGGGATGAGCGAAGACAAAGAACTAGAAGCACTCAAGGCAAAACGCCTAGCAGAAATGAAAAAAAACATCTTTTCACAAAAACAAAAAGAACAACTAAAAACCGACGCCAAACCAGTCTCATACCGGGATATAGTAGTATCGCGTCTTGGTTACCGTGGGATGGAAGTGTTACAAAACGCAGAAAGCCAATTTCCAAACGAAGCCAAACTTGTAATCGAAAAACTCGGCCAACTTATTCACAGTGGTGAAATAAACGAAGAGATTGACGGAGGCAAGCTCTTGGCACTATTCAGGTCAGTAGGCATCAACGTGAGGATGGCAACGAAAATCAACATAGAACAAGATGGAAAGTTCGTCTCGCTTTCTGACAAACTGAGTAAAGCAGACTCTGATGGAAATGAAAGTATTTGATGTAAGCTCAACTGACTATATGGAGGACAAACGTCTCATCAACAATGCCTTATCTGACATGGCTGCACAGTGTGGTACACAAAATGACTTTGAGTTTGGTTCGCCTACATCCAAATTCGGATGGACATTTTTCAAGCTCTGGATAAAGCCGAACCTTCAGGCGCAAATAGAAATCAAGTTTGCAGACATGATAAAAAAATCAAAAGGAAGCAAACATGAAGAAAAATATACAAACTTTATGTCTGATTATTTCCAATCAAAGGGCTGTAGAGTACGAATCAAAATGATTGATGTCTAGACTCTTCGTCCTCTCTTCCCACCCTTCTTTCTTGTGGTGTCATGAGGAATAGGAGTTACATCGTCGATTCGTCCTATCTTGAATCCTCCTCTTGCCAAAGCCCTGATCGCTGCTTGAGCACCAGGCCCAGGAACTCGTGGACCTACCCCGCCTACGGCTCTGACTCTGATGTGAAATCCAGTAAAGCCTTTTGCCTTTGCCGCCTCTACTACGGCATTTGATGACTTCATTGCGGCAAATGGCGAGGATTCATACCTGTCAGCAGTAACGTGCATTCCACCTGAGCTGATTGCCACAGTTTCTGCGCCTGTGAGATCGGTCATGTGGACTATGGTGTTGTTATAGCTGCTATAGATGTGAGCTATACCCCATTTCTCTACTTGTTCTTCTGACATTGGTTACTCAAAGACTGGAGGGTTTAAAATACATTTTTGGCAAGGTGGGTGGTTTTCTCATGACTGGTTTGGAATTTATGAGACCAGCCACGATCCATTATCCTCATTTGGCTTTCTCCATCGTGCAAAAATACGCCACTGCCTTTTTGCACAGTTCCAATTTTTATGAGGTCTATTTTGTGTCTTTTTGCAATCTTTGTCAATTTCTGAAAATTTCGCAAAGGAGCAGTAGCCACAATTTCATATTCTTCACCACCATTGAGGACAAGATCAAATAAATCAAGTCTATTTGCAGAAGCAAACTCTTTGACGCCACTGGCAACTGGCAGCTTGGTTATGATGAACCTCTTGTTGCTTTGCTTTGCCAATTCCACAAGACATGTCGATAGGCCATCACTTGAATCCATTGATGCAGAAAATAGAGGAGCGGCGTCAATACCAAAGCTCAGTCTGGGCAGAGGATGTGTGGCTGACTTTTCCGCACGTCTTCTGAATCCATGTGTTGCCTTTTTACCTTCAAGAAATATCTTCAAGGCCGAAGCACTCAAGCCAAAAGGGCCAGAGACTACAACAACGTCGCCCTCCTTTGCACCTTTTCTTGATGTGATCCTATTACTTGAGCCAAACAATGCCACTGATATTACGAGGTCATTTGCTTTGTTGGTGTCTCCTCCAAGAATTCTGAATCCAAATTCTTTTGATGCAATTCTAAAGCCGCTGGCAAGTTGATTAATTTTTGATTTGGAAAAATTTTTTGGTAGTGAAACAGAAATTATGCAATAACTCGGCCTGACCCCCTTTGACGCAAAATCACTCACACTTGCAACGACGCTCTTTCTTGCAACATCTGATAGCTTCATGTGTGGTAACATATCAGTACTTGCGACCAGCGTATCTATTTTGACGACGCCATTTTTTTTTCCAATTCTGAATGTTTCTACGTCATCTGCAACAAATTTTTTGTTGCCAAAACTACTTTGAAAAATCTGTATGTTCTTCTTTTCATCTAAGCTGGCCATAACTTTCCTTTAGAAGATCGGTAATTTCTCTTTCTATTTTCTTTGCTTTTGCCAAATTATCTGATTCCACCGATACTCTGATGATGTCTTCAGTGTTTGATTTTCTGACTAGTGCCCACGTATCTTCATCCACTATGGTCTTTATCCCATCAAGTGTGATAATCTTACTGAATCTTGACCTCATATTTTTTTCCAATCTTGCAAGCACACGTTCATGAAGATTCGACTCGACGTTGACTTTGGTTCTAAGCTGATTGTATCTTGAAACAAATTCAATAACCTCATCGACTTTGTCGCTGCTCATTGCGGCCACAAGTCCTGCTGTGAGGATACCATCACGACACATGTTGAACTCAGGAAGAATAAAACCACCACTGCTCCCCTCACCACCAGCTTGACAATTTTTCTTAAGCATTGCATCTATGACGTTTGCTTCGCCGACCTTTGAGCGCACCACCGTTCCTTTGTGATTTTTGATGTATTTTTCAACAGCAACACTTGTGTCTATGCTTAGGCAAAACCTCTTGTATCCAAGTGAGAGTGCTTTGGACACACCAAGCGCCAGCGTTGTATCTGGAGATTGTTTTTTGCCGTCTTTTACTACTACTAACCGGTCTCCATCCAAATCGAATGCAAAACCAATATCTGCCTTTTTACTCTCCAATTCAAGCTGCTTGAGTTTGTCAGATGTTGGATCTGGTCCTCTTTTAGTCGAATTTTGATTTATTACCTTTACACGACAGCCTATCTTCTTTAGCAACATCGGTGCAACAATGGATGCTGCGCCTGCACCTACGTCAACAACTACCTTTGGCCTGCCTTTTGCTCTGCCAATCATCTTTGCAGCATGTGCAACATAGCTAGAAGTGAGATTCTTTTCAGAGCCGATTTTTGTCTTTTGAAGGGGTTTTTCTTTGAGGATCTCATCAAATTCTTTCTCATTTGGGCCGCGTCCTTTGATTATGAATTTGAGCCCATTCCACTGCAGTGGATTGTGTGAGGAGGTAATAATCAGACCGGCACCATATTTGCGCGCTTCCCTGAAAACAACAGGAGTTGGCACCATGCCAAGATTGTATACATCAATTCCACCGGCCATCAATGCCGCAATTGCTGCCCCCCTTAGTACCTCACTTGACGGTCGCGTGTCATTACCGACAACACATTTTTTTGATTTAATCAGGGGTGCAAAGTTAGAGCAAAATCGTAAAACATCAGCAAGTGTAAGATCGCTGCCAAAAATACCACGGATCCCGGAAATTGATTTTTTCAATGGTACCAAAGCCTGAAATGCTTTTTATAAACTCTGATAACACTGCCAACCATGCCTCGATAGCTCAGCCTGGTAGAGCGAATGTCTCGTAAGCATTAGGTCGTGGGTCCAAATCCCACTCGAGGCTTCATAAAATTAATCCAAAAATTATTCATCTAGGGTTTCTATGTCGACTTGAAGTTCAGTAGCAAGCCCTTCCCACCACTTGCTTGTTTGTTCAGTCATCTCCCCGAAGGTATCATCAAGTGCTCCTTTATAGATCTGTCGGTTGAAAATATACTGAGCAGCCAATCAGATCAGTTAACGCACAGTTCAGCTCCGTTTTCTGATCTTGCGGTTGTATAGTATGATTGCCAACGCGCCGCCGGCACAACTCCAAAAGATCGGCCATCGTAGTGGGCTATCCACCATGACTATCCAAGAATAGATCGTACCACCAATCAAAGCAAAACCAATCAACTCGAGGAATTTGCTCATGCTGAAGCATTATCTCGAAAAGATATATTGTTTGTTTGTAGACTCTAGACATGGACAAATACCTCTTCATTATTCTGATATTGCTTATTGCCGGTATGGCATTCTCTATTTTCAAAAATCCTCCAAGCATTGAACTGTTTTATGCTCAGCTTGCTGGGGCATTCATCATAATAGCGTACTCTACCTACCGAAATAAGAAAAACATGAAAATGAAAAAAAGACGAGACTAAAGATCCAACCCAAACGAGCCGGCAAGGTCGTGGAATCTTTTATACGATTCTAAGTATTGCTTGCCTTTTGGTGTGATTACATAGGTATGTTTCCCATCGTATTCTATTTTGTTGATGAGCTCCGCACCGATTAGATTTTCAATGAACTTGGCAAGTCTTGAATGTGATAGATTTGCCTTTGTAAGGAGTGTTGTTACCTTAATTCCTTCTTGACCACACTGCTCAGTTGCTGTCAGTAGGTCTGCTACAATCTGCATACTGGTCCTATAAGTGGCCATACTTACCGTCTTTTCTACATGAATATAAGGGTATTAACTTTTCTCAGATCATTTAATAGTAAAGCAGGCTCTTTGCATCAAGTGTCAAGCGCTTCTATGAAGTGGTACAGTGAGTTTCTGGGAGTGGCGTATAGATATTTTGATCTGAGGATGAACGTAATACCGTTGTTTTCTACCAAAAAAGAGGCGTCCGATCTGTGGAACGAAACCGTACATTGGTGGAGCGACCATGACATTAAACTCCGATTCGTCGAAACAGGCGCTCAGTACTGGTTTATCTTAGCGTCTGAGTCTAGGCGGCCTGATCACAACACGTCGATCTTCAAGACGCTTCCAAAATCAGAAAACTACCTTCGCTTCAAAAAAGGACACCAGGGCGAGGCATATCTTCGCTTTGCAGTATTTACACAAAAAAACGAAAACGAGGTCAAAGACGATGCAGTTTGCAACTGCGGTCATAAAAAAGAGGATCACAATGGCTCATGCAACGAGGAAGGCTGCCGGTGTCAAAAATTTGAGACATTTGTATTAAACATGCTCAGAAAGAAAAAAACGATCACTAACATCAAATTTCTTGAAGAAAATGAT
>JBKBQK010000099.1:0-4994 GCA_046292705.1 Candidatus Nitrosotenuis sp.
GTATGGGATGTCAGATGGTGCACCAAGATCCCTATGACTCAATCAACCCGCAGATGAGGATCAAAGATATAGTTGCAGAACCACTTGAAATTCACAAAATTGGAGACGCAAAACAGAGAACACAGATGGTAATAGACGTCTTGCGTGAAGTAAAACTAGAACCTGCTGAAGAAATAATGACAAGATATCCCCATATGTTGTCTGGTGGTCAACGACAAAGAGTGGTCTTGGCAAGAGCATTAATCCTAAAACCAAAACTGATCATAGCAGACGAACCGGTGTCGATGCTTGATGTTTCTGTCCGCGCTGAGATTTTAGAACTGATGGAAAACCTAAGGAGGACACACAAGATCTCCTTTGTCTACATAACACACGATTTGGCCACTGCAAGATATTTTGGAACCACCATAGCCATTTTGTATTTGGGTAAAATAGTTGAGATTGGTCCAATCAACGATGTGTTGCTTTCACCAAAACACCCGTACACACAAGTTCTTCTTGATGCAGTATCTGAGCCAAGTCCAGAAAACTTGCACAAAGAAAAAACGATCAGGATAAACGAACCGCTCAAAATAGACGTATATTCTGGATGCAGGTTTAGAGCAAGGTGCCCCTATGCTTTTGACAAATGTGAGTCAGAGCCAAAACTAGAACAAGTTGGGAATAGGAAAATTGCCTGCTTCAAGCTGGATTAGCTGGTAATTGAGGGCATTCGTTTATCTTTGTACGTAACTACGTGCGAGACACCGTTTTTTGGATAAACCCCGTAGATGAGTTTTGCCTTTTGTACCACAGAGTCCTTCAGTGAGACCATGATGAACTGGCTTCCCTCAGAGCGCTGCTCAATTATCTTTGCTAGCTTTTCAGAGTTTGGAGCATCAAGGTGCGCGTCAACTTCGTCAAACAAGTAGAAAACAGACGGCTTTAATTTTTGAAGTGCGAGAACAAAGACGATTGCAGCGAGTGTTTTTTCTCCACCTGAAATTGATGATGACTCTCGTTTTGGCTTGTTTGGAAATTGAATAAGATACGATATTCCCGAGTTGAAAATGTCATCCTCATTTTGGAGCTCAAGCCACGCCTCACCTCCAGTCATGGTGTGAAACGCATCTCTGATTTCTTTGTCTACTTTGTCAAAAGCCTCAAGGAATGTCTGTCGCTTGTCCTTGTCGATTTCTTCGATGAACCTAACAATTGCATTTCTTTCCTCTTCAAGTTCGTTCTTTCTGTCAGACATAGAACGGTATCCACTTGAAACTTCAACATACGTCTCAGGAGCTGTCGCATTCAATTTTGAGACAAGCGAGTTCATTTCAGATTCCAAGGCAGAAAGCATCGAGTCTACCTCAAATGCCTCTGTGATCTCTTCGTAGCCGTATTTTTCCAGTATTTTGAGTATTTTTGCTTCGTTTTCTGCCAAATCACGGATGTCTCGTGCAAGAGAATCAGATTGACGCTCCAGCGCATTGATCTCTTTTGTATATGTACGCTCCTGCTCATTTAGCTGTGTGAGTTTTTCGTCAAACTCTTGAAGTTTTGAGATTGAATTACCCGAGGTGGCGATGAGTTCCTGTTCTTTTTCTCTGAGTTTGACTAGATTTTGGTTTGCTTGCTCTTTTTCTTTTGCCAACACACTAAGACGCGACTCGATCTCGCGTTTTTCGTGATTTAGTGAGGACTGTTCTTCCTGTAAGCTGCGCATCTTTGTTTTTTCGCCGAGCTCCTGGGCAGAAAGGGTTGCAAGTTGTGCCTCTTTGTCACGTAGCTCATTTATTATTGCAGACTGGTTTGCAAGCAATTCGGTTCTTTTTTCATTCAACCTTGCAAGATCCGATGCAATCCTTGCATCTTGGCCATCTGCATAATTCTCGTGCATTAAAACGATCCTTTGTTCAAGGGAGGCAATGTTTGATTCCTCCTTTGCGAAATCTGTGGCAAGTTTATCTAGGTGTCTCTCAAGATGTGTTATTCTTGACTCTAATTGGTGCCTTGTTTTTTCAAAGGTAGTAAGTTTTACTTTCAGATCCGTGTAACTGAGTTCCGCATTCGCAAGGCCTGTCTCAGAGATCGAGAGCCTGTTTTTGTAGTTTGAAATTATTGTATCTGTTTTTTTGATTGTGAGTTTCTTCTTTTGTATGTATTTTTTTAGTAGATTAATTGACTGCAAGAGGCCCTCAACTGAAGTGCTCATCGAAATTATTTTTGTCAGTTTTGATATCTTTGAATTGATATCAATTATGACTGCGCTTGCCTTTGATTCATAGAACTCTCCTTCCAGTGTGACTGTCTTGTAGCCTTCTTTTGAAAGACGTAGTGCGGCTTCGCGCGTCTTTACTAACAACACATTGCCAAACAGGAACGTCTTTAGTCCTGCGTATCGTTCATCGCATTTGATAAAATTTGCAAGTATGTCGATGACATCAGAGTCAGACGGCAGTGACATTTTGAATTTAGGAATCGCCTCAAGCGGTATAATTTTTAGTTTAGGTAGTTTTTTTGCACGTGCAATTTCAGCCAAGCTAAGAAGTGTTGCGAAATCTTTTACTACAAATGACTTGATCCAGTCAGATGCGACTGCTAACGCCGCACGCTCATATTCTTTGTCCCATGAAATCATCTCATATGCGAGTCCCTCTATTCCAATCTCTAAGCTGTGTTCTTTGAGGCTTGCGATGGTATAGTCCTCATGCATTAACCCCTTGACTGCTCGGATCTTTGCATCATATTGTGCTGCAGCCTTGGCGGCCTTTTCTAAGATGAGTGCAAGTTCCTCTATGTCGTTTTCTGTCTTTACCTTCTTGCTTTCCTGTTCTGCAATCCTTGTCTTTAACTCTGTTATGGCATCCTTGTGATTGTTACGTATTGACTCAAGTCTTGTTTTTAGTTGTTCAAGTTTTGCAGATTCTTCAATTATTTCCGTTAGTTTTGCCTTGTTAGTCATGATTTTTGACTTGGTGTCATTAATTCCGGATTCGAGTTTTGCCAGAGTTACTTTGGCTGTGTTAAGTTTTGCAGTAAGGCCGCTGATCTTGTTGTCTATTTCTTTTCTTTGTGCAATTACTTGTGATTGCTGTTTGTAGACCTGCGAGGTTTCCGAATCAATCGATTTGAGTAGTACTGTGCTTTGATTTTTGTTCTCCTTGATTTTTGCAATCGTTTCTTTTATCACTGTCATCTGTGCTTCAATAGAAGCTCTGCCTTGATGGAGTTGCTCCAGATCAGATGCTATTTGTGGAAGCCTTGCTTGAATCTGCTCAAGTCTTCTTGTTTTTGTGATTGTCTCAGTGTTTGCCGACTCGTAGACTTGCATCGCTGCGCTGAGCTCAGAGTCGATTGCAGCCTTTGCCTGATTGTATGCGTTTGCCTCTGCCATAAATGACGACTTTTGCGCCTCTAGAGCCGAGATCTCTTTTTTGATTGCGGCGCGTTCCTCATCTAGGCGTTTTGCCTCAGATACAAGCGAGTGGATGCTGCGCTCCTTTGATATTTTTTCAGATTGTATTACCTTCATCTTGTTTGAGGCAGATATTGCGTGAAACCTGCCTATTTCGCGGTTTATCAGATCGTGCCTAAGCTTTAGGTTTCGTTCCGCTTCAAGTTCGTCTATTCTTTTTTTGATTTCATCCATTCTTGCCAAAGCAATCTCAAGTCGCCTGTCTGCATCGTCAAGCTGTTTGAGCGATTCGGCCTTTTTTTCATCAAAGTATGCAAGACCTATCAGATCCTCAATTACAGTTCTTTTCTCTTCGGCAGTGAATTCTGATATTCTGGTCACGGTTCCCTGCTGGACGGCATTTAGTTGGGTGAGGCTTGCATTTGCGACCTCAAGTAGATCTAGGATCTGATTTCGGTTTGTCTGCTTTTGGTTCAGATAGTATATGTTTTCGCCGTGCTCATCCATTTCACGCGTGATGACCACATTGTTGGCATCCACTGGGATCTTTCTGTCAGAGTTATCAAAGTGAAGGCTTACTCGTGCCATTTTTGTGCCTCGTCTTGAGCCTTCAATGTCGTGAATCAGTGATCTTAGTTTGTCCACTCTCATGACCTTGGGGCGGTTCTCGCCCAAGGCAAAGATGATTGCATCGAGTATGTTGCTTTTACCAGAACCGTTTGGTCCTGAGATAGATACCAGGCCGGGCTCAAAGCCCACTACTGTGTTCGTAAAGCCGAACGATTTGAAGCCAAAAATCTCTACTTTTTTAATATGAACCAAAGTATGGATACTCTTTGAGAGCTGGTTTGTTAATCAAATATTGCCAAGTTTAGTTGACCAGAGGAACAATTCTTGTAATGTTATGAAAAATTTGAGAGTGAATCCGCTTATAATTGGGACGTCCACAATAACAGGCGTTGATCAAGGCCGGCATAATTCAAACAAGACAGTACGAATCAAATGCGGAGGGAATGGGCGAGGTCTCAAAGATCATACTTCAGCTGGCGAAAAGGGAAACAGACATCGTGTGCTTGCCTGAGCAATGGCTCAAAGACAATACGATGTTGGATTTTGATGCGCAGTTTTCTGATTTTGCTAGAATTTCAAAGGATTACTCCATGACTATTGTACCTGGTGCATTTTACGAAAAGAATGGAAAGTACTATCGTATATCAGCACCACTGATAGAAGGTGGCGAGATAATAGGCAAGCAGGAAAAGATTCATCCCTTTGACTATGAGCGGTTCAAAATAAAACCAGGGATGAAGGCCAAAGTCTTTAAAACCAAGAAGGCAAGTGTTGGCATAATAATTTGCTATGACATGGTTTTTGCAGGAGTTGCTGAGACCATGGTAAAAAAAGGCGCAGACATCCTGCTTTCGCCAAGCAGAATAGTCAAGCGGGGAATCAAGCCGTGGCACATCTATGTCCAGGCACGTTCCCTTGAGAACAGGGTTCCCATATTGGCAGCAAATGTATCAAGTAGAAAATTTGGCGGTCAAAGCATCATAGTAGATCTTAAAGAAAAAGACCAGATAATGATTCCAAAGCTAGACAT
>JBKBQK010000100.1:0-4973 GCA_046292705.1 Candidatus Nitrosotenuis sp.
GATCTCCAGCGCCCGAGGCTGGCAGTATACCAAGCTAACCTACGTCCCCAAAGTTGGGACAAAACTATGCAATATTACTCTTGATTATCCGTATGACTCGTATTTGACTTCAAAGCTTCCGTCGGGTCGCTTGTTTCTTTCAGTCACAAATCCTTTGGCACTCAGATAGTCCATGCAACCGTCGATCGTGCCCTGCCAGCCACAAATGTAAAACATTGTGTTTTGCGGGGTGACCTTTTCACCAATTAGTTGTTCGAGCGGAGATGGCTCGCCATCTTTGGATCTTAGAAATGTCTCAACCCTACCGGTCTGCCCACTCCATGATCTGTTGAACCATTCTTGCGGCCTGCTAATTGAAGCACGGTACCTAAAGTTCCACTTGTCACGGCCTCTATCCAAGCTCTCCATCTCCAAATCCGTAAAGAGCTGTTTGTAGCTCAATTCATCTACATAACTTGCGCCATGAAGAACCACAATCTCTCTTTTGTCACCTACTGCGTGGAGGTGTTGTGCAAAGCTCACAAATGGAGCAATGCCAGTTCCTCCGCCGAGGCAAACGATTCGTCTTTCATCCTTTTGGCCGTTTGGTAACTTGTCATTAATTAAGAGGGCAGCACCGGTTGGTTTGACCCACGTAACTTCATCACCTTCTTTTGCATTGAAAAGCTGTGTGGTCAATCTACCTGGAAGTGGTTTTCTTACCCAGCGTATGACCAACTCGATGAATTTTTTGTTTTCTGGGTGTGATGCAATTGAGTATGCTCTTCTGATGACTTTACCTTCACTTGGGACATTCATTCCTATGGTGATGAATTGACCTGACTTGTATTCTGGCACAACGCCGTCGTTTGGAACGAGTCTGAATATTGCTAAATCTTCTTTTAATAATTGAACATAAGTAATAGTTGCTTTGTTTTCTACGACCACAGACAGACCTCACTTATGACGGTTAAATATTTTATGATGAGTAGTCGATGAAATTTTATCACCACCAGCTAAACGTTAATAATCAATTCTCAAACTTCAAAGACGATCAGAATTTTTCTCTGATTCTGTGGGCCGGTCGTCTAGACTGGTAGGATACGCCCTTGGCATGGGTGAGATCGAGGGTTCAAATCCCTCCCGGTCCACTTACAAATTGTTTTTTGCAAGAACTAACAGACTTTTGATTTCAGGATCGTTGACTTGACTAAGCTTGTCTAGTTTTGAGAGTAGGTCTTTGTCACCAACGTCTATTGCTGACTTGATTGCGCTCTTTTTGACTTCTATGCTTGGATCCTCAAGACACTTTCTTATTGCGCCTAGCGCCTCATCAGCCCTCAGAAAGCCCAGAGCACCTACCGCACATGATCTTACCAAGGCGCTTTCATCGTCAGTCAGCTTGACAATGCTTGGCACAGCCTTTCTGTCGTTTCTGTTTGCTAGAACCAATGTGGAATATCCCCTTACATTTTTACTTGTACTTTTTAGCGCATCAATCAAGATGGATGAAATGTCATTCTCATTTAGAACGAGTGAGCTGAATGCCTCGCCTCTGACTTCAATACCTTTATCGTCAAGAGCAGCAACCAAAAGGGAGATGGTCTCAGGCTCACTTGAATCTGAAAGCGATTCAATGGTTCTGATTTTTTCTTCCTTTGAACCAAACTCCATGACTTTCTTTAGTTGTTCAAATGCGGTCATTTTTATGTACTAGTTATGCGTCAGTTAATAAGAAATTTTTGAAATCTTGGGCAAAGTTTCGTTTTAGATTTAAATTATCCATATATAGTTAACAGTGCATGTCCAGCGAAAACAGAGACGTAATTTTCATTGGCAAGAAACCATTGATGGCGTATGTGACATCTACGCTTATTCAGTTGGCAAACTTGCCATCAGTGCATATCAAAGCCAGGGGCCTCAGCATTGGACGCGCAGTAGATGTAGCACAAATCATCTCACGCAAAACAGAAAATGCTGGATACTCCATTGGCGAAATAAAGATAGGCTCTGAACAACTCGAATCAAAAGACGGTAAGTCACGAAACGTATCGACAATTGAAATCGAAGTAAAGAGAAACGCTCCATAGGAGCTCTTTACTTGTACTTTTTTATTTTATCACCTTTTGTAGAGATTCTCAAGCTTTCTGAATTTTGACAGCTCAACTATTTCATTGAATTCATCAAAGCTGACTACCCTGTTTGCTAACCTAGTGGTGGTTCCAGTCTTTTTCAGCTCCTTTAGTATCTGAAGCGAGGCATAGGTATTGGCATAAAGGACAGAAAGTGGATACAGAATTATCTTAAAGCCCATCTTGTGAAGCTCTTTTGCGGACATGATGGGTGTTGCACCACCTTCAATCATGTTTGCTACAAGGGGCGCATTAATTGACTTACCAATCTCTCTCATCTCCTCGATGGATTTCGGCGCCTCAACAAATACTGCATCAGCACCTATCTTGCGGTAGTATTTGGCACGATCTATTGCCTCGGCAAGGCCTTGAGTGGCGCGTGCATCGGTTCGTGCAACTATTATGAAATCCTTACCTTTTTTTGCATCAACTGCCGCTTGCAGCTTTTCTGCATATTCTTCACGTTCTACGACTTCTTTACCTGCCATGTGACCGCACCGTTTGGGCCACTTCTGATCCTCAAGAAACATGCCGGAAGCACCTGCTGCCTGCAGCTCGTCTACAAGCTTCCATACACTTAACGCGTTTCCATAACCTGTGTCTGAGTCAACTATTACCGGTACAGATACTGCTCTGCAAATGCGCCTTGCATTTTCCAGCGTTTCTGTCGCGCCAACGAAACCATAGTCTGGCATACCAAACAAAGTCGCAGATGTTCCATATCCAGTTTGAAACATTGCTTCGAATCCGACTTTTTGTGCAATCTTTGCGCCTATTGCGTCATAAACCCCTGGAATGACAAGCGGTTTTGAGGTATCGCCGATTAGTTTTTTGAGACTTTTCAACAAAAAGAATGGCGACTATAATTATTTATGAATAACTCTGGCGATCCATATATCCGCCATCAAGTTACGGAGCGATCCTTACTCTACATAGGATTTAATTATGTCCGCCCTTGACTTTAAACCAATGACAAAGGTATTACTTCAACTGCTAACTGTTGCAGGAATATTGTCTTTGGTTACAATATCGACAACCAACGCGTACGCTGAAATCTGTGACAAAAATTGTGAGGCTCCAACCATAGGCGTTATAAACAACGGGCAAAGGATAGTGGATAACGGCCTAATAATCAACGGTCGCGCATTTACTGCAGAGGAAAACATCCAATCAATACCGACTATGACACTAACTACGGGAAATACAGCCAAGATAAAGCTTGAAGTTTATGAAGATGACGGCGTGAACGCAATAGAGCACGTATCTATTGCTGTATCTGACTACAAAGATGACAGGAACCAAAACGAACTTGCAAGTATCTGGCTAGAACAGGATTTCACAGGAGAACAAACTGTGACCGTCGTTGATCCTAATGGCATCTTCAAGTCTGCCACAGCAAAAATGACTCAGATTGACCAATTTCGTGCTATGGTGGAATTCTCTTTTAAGGTAATGAAGCCGTTTGATACATCATCATTAATTGTTGATATGTGGGACAACGGCAGGGCAGCTAGGACGAATGTATTTCTTGATGCCATCCGGGCAACTGGAAACGAAATAATCGACTTTGTGCCTCCATCTCCAAGTGTAGGTCCTGCTACTCCGCTTAAGCAAGTTGCAGACGGTGTTGCACCACAAGATGTAGAATGCAGAGAGGGATTTGAGCTTGTAATTCGCACCTCTGGTGCGCCAGCATGTGTTTATCCATTCACTGCAGAAATCTTGCGAAGTTGGGGAATGGTTGCCTAAAGGCAACTTTCAAACCATTTTCTTTTTTTAGTTTCATTCCAAGTTATTCTATTTTGATCTCTTTTCCTTTTTCTTGGGCATCATCAAGTTTTTGAAGCTCTGACTGGAGGAACTTGCGGTATTTTTGCATCTCATCTTTGGTCATTTTTGATACATTAGCACTCAATAACGTACCCATCATGTTCATTCGTTCAATGAGATCCATGATGACAAACCTGCCTACATTTTTTATCCGCATTAAAACTTCGAGTTGATTTTTCACTATTTTGTTGATGGCATCTAGGTCATCAGCAGTAGCACGTCCTTTTTTCGTTATCTGGTATTTTCCATCTTTTGTCTCCTCAATTAAACCCTCATCTAAGAGTCTTCCGAGGAGAGGGTAGATGAGTCCCGGTGATGGTCTCCACCTGCCTTCGCTTTGTTCTACTGCGGCATCAATGATCTCTTTGCCTGTATGTGGTTTAGTTGCAAGCAACTCTAGAATGTAAAATCTAGAGAATCCTCTTGGTATTGAGCTGCCGACTCTTTGAAACCATTCTGTTACCATCGCTAGTGATATCACTAGCGATAAATTTAAGGGTTTTGGGTAAAAGTTCTGCATCATATAAGAACGATTTAGAACTGCATTGACTTCAACACATATTTAACGGAATTTTTGCAGTTCAAGATAGCAAATGGTTGATTCTATAGAGTATGATCTGATTATAGTAGGTTCAGGGCTTGCAGGACTGCGCGCAGCAATAGAAGCCGCAAAGACTGCACAGTCGCTTAAGATCGCAGTTGTATCTAAAGTTCAAGTGATGCGCTCTCACTCTGTTTCTGCAGAGGGTGGAACGGCCGCAGTACTTTTTGAAGACGAAGGCGACAACATTGAATCACACATCTATGATACGGTAAAGGGAAGCGACTTTCTGGCAGACCAAGATGTTGCTGAAAGGTTGTGCAAAGAAATGCCCCGCGAGATATACCAACTGGATCACTGGGGCATGCCATGGTCCAGAAGAAAAAATGGTAGGATTGATCAGAGAAATTTTGGCGGATATAGTTTTCCGAGAGCAACGTATGCATCAGATAAGGTGGGATTTTTCGAAATGCAGACGCTCTATGACACGT
>JBKBQK010000101.1:0-4970 GCA_046292705.1 Candidatus Nitrosotenuis sp.
AGCTTGCCTTTCCTACAGTAGGTATGATCTTCTTTTCAAAATTGAGCCTGCCGATTCTAGTTGATAACAACATGAATCCACCAAATCCAACTATTATGATTCCACCAACTTGGTTGAAACTTGAAGTCAGGCCGGTTGCACTACTTGCAAGAACACTATTCAAAAGTATGCCAAAAACTGAAAACACTATTGAAAAACCTAGAACAAAAAATACGGTATTTAGAAAAATATTGAGTCTTGTAATTAGCATGTTCATCGATCCTTTCGTTCTTTGCAGATCGGTTATCGTGGTTCCGGAGATGTAGGCCAAAAAAGCTGGAATTACGGGCAAAATACATGGTGCAAGAAATGATCCCAGTCCTGCAAGTGCTGCGACCGCAATGGTGATCTCTGCCATGTGCATAAAGCCTTTAATTTTTTATTAAGCGTTATTCCACATTTATTCCCAATTTCATTGATTTTTATCTAGGTGCCCATGGATATGTTTTATGAATAAAAGATTCATAATTGTGGGAATAATTCTTGCCGCAATAATTGCAATAGCAGTATACGTAGGTTCCCCAATGTTTCTTGGCATGGGATGATCTACAAAATCCCAAACTTTTTGCCAGCCTTCTCAAATACGCCTAATGCATACTCGATATGATTCTTTGAAAGCCAAGCAGTCACTGAAATTCTTATGCGTGCACTGTTTTTTGGAACAGTCGGATATCTGATTGGCTGGGCAAATACCCCTCTCTCATACAAATATCTGCCAAAATCTAACGTGCGTCTTTCATCACCAATGATTAATGGAATTATGTGTGTCTGTGACTGTATGTCGTAGCCTAATTTTCGCAACTGCGTAGAGAGTAGCTCGACATTTTGTTCAAGCTTTTTTCTTCGCATCTCTCTATTTTGTTTGAGTCTTTCTAGTGTAAGATCAACTAGAAACGAAGGCAAAGCTGAAGTGTAAATAAATGACTTGGCCTTATTCACACACAAATCGACTACCTCTTTACTCGTCGCAGCATAGCCACCAAACGAGCCAAGCCCTTTGCTGAGGCTACTTGTGTAGACATCAACGTTTTTTTCAACACCAAAGTGATTTGCAGAGCCACGTCCGTCTTTTCCTATTGTAAAGTCTCCGTGGGCATCATCTAGAATCAAAATAGCGTTATTTTTTTCTGCCAACTCTGAGATTCTTTTTAGATCTGCTAGATCACCGTCCATACTAAAGATTCCTTCAGTGATGATGAATTTTCTTGCCTTTTTGTTGGCACGTATTTTTTTTGATAAATCATCAACGTCGTTGTGCTTGTATATCAATGTCTTTGAGCTAGACAGCCGGCACGCCTCGATTATACTTGCATGATTCAATTCATCGCTCAGAATCAAAGAGTCTTTTGCCGCAAGAGCTGGTATTGTGCCAAGATTTGCCATATAGCCTGTTGGGAAAATCAGCGAGGATTCTTGGGATTTGCGCGAAGCAAGAATACGCTCCAGTTTCATAAATGATACATCATTGCCAGAAACAAGCCTTGAACTTGATTGAAATTGCCTTGGTAAAGCCTTTAACACAGACAAGCCCAAGTAGTCGTTTGAACAAAAATTTACTAGTTTTTTTCGTCCAATTGTTATGTAAGGACCATTGATCTTACCGTAACGCATCCGTCTGTAGAGGTTTTCTTTTTTTAACTCATCTAGTATGTCGGCAACAAAGCCAAGTTTAGGCTTCAAGATTGATTTTTTTGATCATTTCGAGGTCTTTTTTCATCTCGTTTCCACCGAGCGTCAAGTATCCTGAGCTTATGATTCCATTTGCACCACTCAAAAGTAGTTCTTGACCATCGTCTTGCAGATGGACTTCGCGCCCACCAGATATTTTGATGATTGATTGTGGTAACGCAAACCTAGTTACTGCAAAAACGCGTAAAATCTCTTCAAATGGAAGTGGTGTCTGCAATTGTAATGGCGTTCCTGGTATTGGCACGAGAATGTTTATCGTAACTTCTTCTGGCTCAAGCCAAGCTAAATCAAAAATCAACTCCAATCTCTGTTTTCTCGTTTCACCAAGGCCGATTATTCCACCAGTACAGAGCTCAAGACCTGCTTTTCGCGCAATAAGTAAAGTGTCTATTCTGTCTTGATATGTATGAGTTGTGCAGATCTCTGCGAACTTTGATCTCGCAGTCTCTAGATTATGGTTGTATCTTCGAACACCAAGGTCCTTGAGCTTTCTTGCTTGATCCTCTGTGAGAAATCCAAGACTACACTCTATGCTTATCCCAACTTGTTCGTTGATCTGATTTATTATGTCACAAACCTGTTCAAAATCACTTTTTGATGGTTGTCTCCATGCAGCTACAAGACAATATGATTCAGCTCCTTCGTTTTTTGCTTTTTTTGCCATTGAGACTATTTTTTCAGCAGGTAGGAGTTGATAACCGTCATTACCGGTGTTAAAAAATGCAGATTGTCCACAAAAAGCACAGTCTTCACTGCAGTAATTCTTTTTTATGTTTGCCAATTGTTCTACGTCTACTCTATTTCCATGAAATGCGCGTGTTATTTTGTTTGCTGCCTCAGACAGAATCCTCAAATCAATCGAGTTCATTAATGCATCAAGTTCAAAATTGTCGAGTTTTTTGCCAGACAGGACTTTGCCTTGGCACATTAAAATAAAATCGCGCTCAATGTTCAATAACTCGTAGCAAGATTATACGGTTAATTAATATTTCAAATGTTAACCAATTGGTGGGAGATTGGTTTACAATTATTTTATACTTTTGGAAATATTCCTGATGGTCTTTAGGGTGCCATCAATGAGGAAGTTCAGCTCAGACTCGGAAATGGCAAGGGGGGGCACAAGCATAACGATATTTCCCAATGTCCTAAGATAGATCCTATGTTTTTTGGCCTCGTCAAATACTACCTTGTTTGTTGATTTTCTAAAGATAAGGGGGTTTTTTTTAACATCTTTGACTAACTCTATTCCTACAAGCATTCCCTTGGAACGAATGTCGCCTACAATATCTATGCCATTAAACTCTTCAAGTCTTTTTGCTAATGTATTTGAGGTTTTTTGAATTCGATCTATGAGTCTTGTTTTTTCGTAGAGGTCAAGATTTCTGTTTGCAACGGCACATGCAAGGGGAGTTCCAGTGAATGTGTGGCCGTGGAAAAAATGCTTCATTTGCGAATATTCACCTAAAAATGCTTCATAGATCTTCTTTGAAACAGTGGTGGTTGCTAAAGTCATGTAGCCGCCAGTCAACATCTTTCCGTGGGCCACTATGTCAGGCTTGCTTCTCTGTACAACATATTCTACTAGTGAGCCTAGCCTGCCAAAACCAGTAGCAATTTCATCTAACACAAATAGCACTCCATGTCTTCTGCAGATCCTGCTTACTGCTGCTTGAAAACCACCTTGGTATATGTTGACGCCGCCGGCAACCTGCGCACCGCTTTCCATCACAAACGCAGCAATTCTGTCGTTTGTTGCAAGGACTTTTTCGATTTTTTCTAAAACTGAATTCAGATACTCTTTTTTTGTTGTGTTTGGAGGAATTCTATAGCTGTTCGTAAACGGAATTTGCACAGTTTTGAATAGCTGACTCTTAAATTGTGAAAAAAACCCAGGCACATAACCAACTGACATGACCCCATATGTGTCGCCGTGGTAGCCATTCTGAAGTGTTGCAAACACAGTTTTGTTTTTCTCCCCAATATTGCGCCAATACTGTGTGGCAATCTTAAGTGATATTTCCATAGCAGTTGAACCATCATCGGAGAAAAACACTCGATGCATGCCGGGCAGTATGCCGATGAGCCTTTTTGCCAGTGTTTCTGCCTGATCATTTGTCAAATTAAAAAGAGATGAATGCGAAATTTTCTTTGATTGTCTATGTATGGCAGAAATTATCTCTTTTTTAGAATGCCCCCACACATTACACCACATGCTTGCCACGCCATCAAGAAGTCTGTTTCCATGTGAGTCAATAAGCCACATTCCATCTCCTCTTACTATTTTGGGAAAACTTGGCCAGTCATTCATCTGCGTGTATGGGTGCCAGACAAAACTTTGATTTCTCATTGTCTGGTTCTAGAAAAATTCATTTTAATAATCAAGCGGTAAGCTTAATCAATCATCAACCCCCAGTAATCACCATGAAGTCGCTCTTTGTGACTGCCACGGACACAGAAATTGGAAAAACCGTGATAACTGCTTCTCTTGCTTTTGCGCTAAAAATCAGTGGCATCGATGTGGGCGTAATGAAGCCATTTGCGTGTGGGACGCAACAAAAGGAAGGCTTCAAATCAGAAGATGCTCAACTACTCGCCAAATATGCCGGCGTTGCAGATAGCGAAGATCTGGTGAATCCGTATTTTTTTCCAGTTGCAGCTTCGCCGTACACAGCGGCAAACAAACTTGGCGCATCGATTGACATAGAAATCGTGTTGCAAAAGTTTGAAAAATTACAGCAATTACACGACGTCGTTCTAGTTGAGGGAATAGGGGGCATCATGACTCCAATTCAAAAAAACTATTGTATTGCTGATCTCATAAAAGACATGGATCTTAAGACCCTAGTGATCACGAGTGCAAAAATTGGAACGGTAAATCACACCATTTTGACATGTGAGGCGTCCAAAAGATACGGTCTGACTCTGTGCGGATTGATCATTAACAATTATGACTCCACAGGCTATGTGTCCGACGAGTTGGCAGATGATTTGACAAATCTGACTGGAGTCGAAACACTTTGCATCGTTCCCCATTTAGACGATTTCAGCATTCATCGCATCTCAAAAATATTGCAAAAAAATAATCTAATTGAAAAGCTTAGCTTTTAAAAATCCTGAATCTGATCTTGGAGCTCTTTGCAGGCAGAACAACAAAGCAACTGCTCAGGGAGGCTATGTTCGAAGAGGGAAAAGCATAACGAACAACTTTCAAGTTCGTATGCATACAACATCCCCCTTGTGGT
>JBKBQK010000102.1:0-4916 GCA_046292705.1 Candidatus Nitrosotenuis sp.
ATAATGGCGTTCATCAAAGAATTTAATTCAAAACTTAACTAAGAAAACTCGACTATTGCATCTACTTCAACAGTAGAATTTAGTGGAAGGCTTGATACTCCCACTGCAATTCTTGAATGTCTTGCTTTTTCTCCAAACACCTCAAAGAAAAGATCAGATGCGGCATTGATGACTTTAGGTTGCTCAGAAAAATCTGGAGTTGAATTTACAAATCCGGATACGCGAACAAACCTGCTTATCTTGTCAAGACTGCCAAGATTTGCTTTAAGCTGTGCCAGTATGTTGATTGCGCAAAGTTTTGCAGCATTTTGGGCTTCCTCAACGGATCTTTCAATGGGCACTTTGCCTGTGAATACGACTTTGCCGTCCTGTATTGGAATCTGTCCTGACACAAAGGCCAGATTTCCTGACGTAACAACTGGGATGTAAGCTCCTGCAGGCTTTGGAGGAACAGGCAGTGTAATGTTTAACTCCCTTAGTCTGTCTTCGATCACAAAGAATCAAAAACCAAATCTGCTTTTATTTTTTCCACTCAGCTGTTGATCTTGAGATGGATAAGCTCGCCTTTGTGCGAGTCTGAATGATAAATGAGCTTTGGGTGGTTGCCTTTTTGCTCAAGGTAGCTCTCAATCAACATGGCCCATGGGAGTGAGTGGCCGCTGTTGATCTTTGATTCTAAAATTATGTTGTTTGTTTTTTGGTCATACTGCAATCTACCAGAACAGGTCATCTCAAGTGTGGAGTTTACTATGTCTAGAATTTCTTCGAGTGGCTTATCTTTTAATGAGACGCCATTCTTTTCCAAAAATCTAACAAAGTCTACGAATTTGGCCTTTGTGCTCACAATGGAATGTAGCGCAAAGCCAAGGCCATTCTCGTTGATTATGTTAATTATCTTGCAGACTTCGAGTGCCTGGCTTTTTGTCATCTCTGAGAGGTTATCTATTTTGAGTGCATTTTTCCATAGTTGTGAGAAGAGCCGCGTCTGGTTTCCACCAAGTATGTCTGTGGCTGTAAATATGGCACCTTTTCCGTTAGTGCTGTCAATTAACAGCAACTCCGTGTCGTCGAAGATAAAGCAATTTTGAGTTGTTTCGGATGATCTGATTTTGACTCCGTCTGGAATGGCTCTAAACGACTCGCTTCCTATCACTTGTGTTGGAACAATGAGTCTGACTTCGAGATTTCGTCGAAGCACCGAAAGTAGTTCTTCTTTGCATTCGGCCAAAATACTCAGACCCCATGAATCGGCCATTATGTGAATCGATGATTTTGCACCATCCACCATCACCCTGAGCTGGTTTACAACATAATTTGGATGTAAATGAAAATATCTTTTCTCTTCTGCGCCTCGAGCTTTTTTACTCTCTTCGCTTATTTTCTTGAGCTTTGAGACCAACGTGTTCATGGCTTCTACTTTGTTTATCTGCTCGTGGACTATCTCGTCAAAGGCGTCTTCTGGCGCAATCGCAGTACACATCACCGGCTTGCTCTTTGAGAGGATTGCCAGTTTTTTTTGTTGCAGCTTCAACAATACCGCATATACTTTGGTTCTTGGCAGCTCTGCATAGTAAGCCACCTCACTCGCAGAGATGCTTCCATGCGTAATTAGTGTCACATATGCGCGGGCTTCGTACTTGGAGAGGCCAAACTCTTCCAAACTAACTGTAAGCTCGTGCTCCTTTCCCATGACATCGGTTTTAAGATTCTTAGGTAAGATCGCTTGTCAATTTCATTGAACAAAATCTCAAAAAAACTGTCACTGTCGAGTGGTGTTACTACGGTGAAACCAAAACTTGTGACACCGTTCTAATAAACTAAAACCAAGTGTGTGATCAGACATGGTCGCAAGCTCAGTATATGTAAACCAGAGTGTATACATTCTCCCAAACCCGTACGCACTTTCAATAAAGCCGAGGTTAGAGTACTGCTCCTATCTTGTCAATGTTGCCTCAGACAATCTTAAGCAAAGGTACGAAAAGACAAGGGAGTCAAACACTAATGCCTATTCCCGGGAAGATGTAACCGAATCCCAACAATTCAAAAAACAAGTCGAGTTGGAATCCGACCTACTACGAGCATCGGAGATACTAAGGATGGTCAAAAAGAGGCTTAAATCTATTACCCGCCTAAGCAACATTGCCGAAAACGTTTCGCCCCTTATCTCACTTATCCGCATAATCAACACTAGCGTCTATTCAAGCATGCCTCAAAACCATGACCTAATTGAGCTATCTACTACATTGGGCAGCATTGTGATGGATTCGGGGTGCCTTGCCGAAGCCAAGTTTGACTTTAAGCAAACAAACCTCGAATCCACACAAATCCTTGCTGAAGTAAATTTGATAGTTGACTCTAAAATTCGCAAGCAGTATCCTCAACTAAATTTCTAGAAAGGTGACATCCTCCATGAAATCCTTTGAGGCACACGGATTGGAAAGAGATCTTGACAAGGTGCGCCAGCTTTCCACGCTCGTAAAAAGAAGAATACTTGAGTCAAACCCAAAATATGAGCGCAAAATACAAAACCTCACAGAACAAGAACTCGAGGATCTTGATTACGTACTTGGTTTGGCAGAGCAGATTTTACTCAAGTATCAGCACAAAAAAGAGGCACAGGTGATCTTAAAAGAGTTCGTAGACCTTGTCAGAAACTGGACCTGCTCTTTGCACGAAATAAACGACGAAGTACAAGAAATGATCATCTCGGCACAATCATCGGTCTCAGAAATAAGGACTGCCCAAAGCGACCTTACATCCAATTTTTCGTTTGTCGAAACAAAAAAGCAAGCCAATGAAAACTCAAATGGAGGTACAATAAATTTAACAAAATCTGCTACGCCTGTTTACACACAGGAATACCAACAAAATCCTCTAGTCCAATACGAACAGATGGTGTAAGATGAGCCTAGCCCCTCAAGAATTAGAAAATAATGCAAGCAGGTATGCTTCCGACGCAATCAGACTTGATTCACAAGGAGCTCGAGGTATGGCAATTGCAAATTACCAAAAAGCAATCGACTCACTCGTAAAATTAATCCACTTGTACCCTGACAACAAGTTAAACAAGATCTACACGGAAAGATGTCGAGCATACGAAAACAGAATCAAGGCATTACAGATGTCCCACGGCGTAGACATAGAGCCTGCAGTAGATCCAAACGCTACTCCTGCCGAGCAAAAAGCCCAACTTGAAAAGAAAAAGGACGAAGATGATTTTGATGAACTCATAATGAAAGAAAAGCCAGACGTGAGCTGGAACGAGGTAATAGGACTCGACGACGCAAAGAATGCTCTACGTGAATCAATTGTGTTTCCAACAGAGAGGCCTGACCTGTTCCCACTTGGATGGCCGCGTGGAATACTCTTGTATGGCCCACCAGGTTGCGGAAAAACGATTCTTGCTGCGGCGACTGCAAACGAAATCGACGGCTACTTTATTGTGGTTGATGCTCCATCCATGATGAGCAAGTGGCTTGGTGAAGCAGAAAAAAACGTTTCCAAGATCTTCAAGATGGCCCGTGGATACGCAGAAAAAGAAAACAAACCTGTAATACTTTTCATAGATGAAATCGACTCCCTTTTAGGAAATAGGAATTCCGAAGTAGGAGGCGAAGTAAGGACAAAGAACCAATTCCTAACCGAAATGGACGGAATCAACGGAAAGGGCAAGGCAATCAAACTATACGTGATTGGAGCCACAAACAAGCCATGGAGCCTTGATATGCCATTTCTGAGAAGATTCCAAAAAAGGGTTTATGTTCCACTCCCGACACTTGAGGCAAGAGAAAAACTCTTTGAGCTTTACACAGGACCATTAAAAAAAGACGAAAGGATCAAGCCTTCTGAGCTTGCAAAAATCTTTGATGGCTACAGTGCAAGCGACATAAAGGATGTCTGCCAAGGCGCTCAGCTAAAGGTCGTAAACGAACTGTTCAGCAGCCCCGACTACCATGAGCCTGTCGCAGGAGAGACGCCAGCACAACCACGCCTTCTGAATATGACGGATTTTAGAGAGATAATGGCAAGAAGAAAACCAAGTGTCACAATGGATATGATTCGCGCTTATTACAAGTGGAGCGAACAGTTCAAAGCTCTCTAGACTGAATCAGCGATCAGAACCACAAAAACTTAAATCACCAACCAAATCCACTTTTCGAGGGTCACAATTTCGATAAAAAAAGCCCAATACGCAAACAAATATGGAAAGCTGATTTTAGCTGACGGCACCGTCTTGGACGGCAAGGGCTTTGGTTATCCAAAGACCGTCTTTGGCGAGCTTGTCTTCAATACTGGTATGGTCGGCTACACTGAGACGCTGACAGATCCATCTTATGCAGGGCAGATTCTCACACTCACTTATCCATTAATTGGCAACTATGGCGTTCCAGACCCGCAACTAAAAGATGACTCTGGAATACCAAAATACTTTGAATCTGACAAAATCCAGATCCGAGGATTGGTAGTGCACCAACTCTCAGAAGTAGCGAGCCACTGGAACCTTGCGATGACTTTGGATGAATGGATGTACAAGGAAGGCGTTCCTGGCATCTCAGAATTAGACACAAGAAGCCTGACAAAAAAACTCAGAACTAGCGGCGTAATGATGGCAGCACTCGTAGTTTCTGATTCAGAAATCAATGCAGACGCAATCAAAAAACAGCTGGCCGAGGCAAAACCATATGTTGCAGACGAATTCATGGACCAAGTCTCGACAAAATTGGCCCAGTCATACGGCTCAGAAAAAGACTGTGTAGTAGTAATAGACACCGGTGCCAAAAATGCAATTCTTCGAAACGTGCGCGACTTGGGCTACAAAGTAGTCAAGCTTCCTTGGAATGCATCAATTGACGAGGTTCTCTCATACAAGCCGCGTGGGGTGATACTAAGCAATGGCCCAGGTGATCCAGAAAAAT
>JBKBQK010000103.1:0-4761 GCA_046292705.1 Candidatus Nitrosotenuis sp.
TAGAAAGGCTCCAAAGGCAGTTTACGATGATTTTAGAAAATACTTTGCATTTTCATGTGTCGACTTGATAATTTTTAATGGAAATTCCGTTCTTCTAACTAGACGTACCAAGTCTCCGTACAAGGGGTACTGGCATCTTCCAGGCAGCATGATTCACAAAGGCGAGAAGATACTTGACGCCATACACAGATCAGCAAAAGAAGAGCTAAACCTGGAAGTAAAAATCAAAAAATTCGTAGGTGTCTACGAAAGTCTGGATAATTATAGACACGACATATCTCATGGGTATGTCGTCGACATCAAATCAGGCAGTCTCAAAACCGACTACCAAAGCAGCGAATACCAATTTTTTAGCAGGCTTCCGCCAAAGACGATTCCACACCACAAACTGATGATTCATGACGCTCGCAAAAGCCGTCACGCGTAAAAAATCACTCATTTCAAAATTCGAATTTAGAAATATTGTTCATGGAACAGTTAATTAAGTAGAAATAAAAGATCGGAACTATGACTGGCAAAATACTTGGACTTGTGGCAATCACCGTGTTGCTATCAACCATACTGATAATGGCCTTGTCTTATGACCAATACGCAGAAGCCAAGCCTGCAAGCAAGTCGCCAAAACACAAGTACAGCAAATGGCACTCAAACAAAGTTTGCGGCGATAAACTCTGCGAAGGCAAATCCTTCTATGAAGTTCCAACCAAGATAGGCCGTAGCTCCCCTAATAGATAAGGGACTATCTCTTTTCACTTTTTGGCTACATTTAGGCTCAAATTAAAAATATTTCAAAACTCGAATTCTGAAATACGTCTAAATGGATTGATTTAATTATTATTATTGATAAGCAAATTTATGTTAAAGATTGCAGCATTGTTAATGGTGAGCGTACTATTGTCTGTAGCATTAATTACTGCTATTGAAGCAGGACAGTTCGCTGAAGCAAAAAAAGCAGTGATCAAACAGCAACGACACAAGTATTCGTATTGGGTAGGAAACAAAGTGTGCGGGGAGCAACTATGTGAGGGCTCCTCATACCAAAAATGGAACCTAAAATACAGAACATACAAATCTCCATATGACACGTATGCACACGAAGAACTATTGAAGGTCAAAACCAAGTCATCTAAATAAATTAAAAAATTAGGGTTTTCTTATCTTGAAAGTCCCCTAATGGTAGCTTCGCCCTTTCTTAAACCAATTGAGGTGTCGTTGATTGAGCAAAGCTGTTCCCCACATACCTTAGAGGGGATTCTGTTTTTCTTCCCAGTGCCGACGTCTTTGAGGTATTTGCCCTTGGATTTTATGGCTTCTGCCTCTGGCACCAGGTCGATTGCAGCTGCAATAGTTCCCAATAGTAATATACCAGCGGAAAATATTGCGGCAAACATAATCTTATTCATGATTACAATACGTTGTATCTGGATTATTAAACCCATCTGAGAAATCATAGCTGGTAGAATTTGTTCGGGTCACGCTTCGTTTCTCCAAATAGTAGGCAATTTTTCTATCTTTTCTATGATCTCAAGTGCCAGATCATTATTTCCTTCCTGTAGTGCCACGGAAAAATCATAGCCAAGTTTTATTGCTTCAGGTGAAAGATCTTTGAGGTTTGCGAGATCGCGTCCTTCCAACCTTATCCGTTCACCCAGTGCGCAAGTTTTCCAGTTATCTGAAAGATCTCGGTGAGTCTGAGTAATCTTTTCTTGTAACATTGCACGCCATTGCACTAATTCCATCTTTTTGATTAGCTGTTCGGTTTTTTGTGAATAGAAAACTCTCACAATCTTAGAAAATCTTTACAAATACTTGAGTTTTATGTTATTTTTTATTTTCAAGTATTGTGT
The DNA here is from genome assembly GCA_046292705.1 of Candidatus Nitrosotenuis sp. Classification (GTDB taxonomy): domain Archaea; phylum Thermoproteota; class Nitrososphaeria; order Nitrososphaerales; family Nitrosopumilaceae; genus Nitrosotenuis. The sequence continues at coordinate 1,848 of JBKBQK010000103.1, forward strand.
CTAACGCATCAGACAGCTTTTCAAAACCATATTTGTTGATGAGCGTTGACAATTCCTTTACAATTAATGCCTTTTCACCTTCTATGTTATTGCGTGAATTGTTTCCAAATATCTGAGGCTCCACTTTGAACATATCCAGCTCGGTCTCAAATTTTTTCTGGCCTTCTTTGATCATCTCAAGCGTAGATACTTTGTGCTGAAGATGTGCATTAACAAACCTCATATACTGATCGGTGTTTCTTGTGTCTTCGTGCGTTTCGATGATTTGATCTTTGACTCTTTCCGCATGATTCCTCGTGTCACTTTGCACGTTAACTGCTCTTTTTGGGTTTTCAGGATCAGATTCATCTCTGTTAGTTATTCTGTTCAGATAGTGCCTTGACATAATTGGTTTTATGACGTTCATATCTAATAGGGGTATTTTGTGCTGTGCGAACAAACATTGACAAGTGCGTTACGCCTACAAATTCAACTCTTTGTTAAATCTAGTTTATCGTGATTCTATTAAGAAATGAAACGGTGAATCACGCATGGAGGATCTGGAACTAAAACTACACGTGCCAAAAAGACCAACGGATACTCAATTACGCATAATTGAAGAATGCTTCAAGGAAATGCCTGTGGAAGAGATCTTGCTTGGGCTCAAGTTTGCAAAAAACAGATGGTCTGCAAAAGATGCGGGAGTACTCAAAGTGGGACGAAAAAGCATAATCCAAAAAGAAGTTCATTCCGTTACAAACGAACAAGCCCAGTGGAGACTAAAGAATTGGAAAATGATGATCTCAAACTATCGGCGACGTGGATACAGCTACCCTACAATTTCTCGAATTAAGAAAATACTCATTGAAAAAAGTAAAAAGAAATCTAGATGACAGATTCTCTTTTTTGCAATATTCCTGCAGGAAGCCCTGAGGGTGGCTCTGGGATACTTGCTCTTGTTTGGCCTTCGATCACAGCTGCTGCTTCTTCAAGAATTGCAAGTGTGTCTGAGCTTGTGGTGTGTGTTGTAATCATGTCTGTGCCGCTCATCGATGAACCGTTGAGTACGTCGCCAAGTATCTGTGAGAGGTTCTGCATCGATGATGTTGCTTCAGGCATTATTCCTCTAAGTGAATTGCTCAAGCCGTTGATTACGGACATGCATGGGCTCAATGTCACCACAATATCTCCAAGTTCTGATACTGTGTTGAGTCTTAACTGAATCTGCTCTAGTGCCAACTTTGCACTTGTGACCATGTTGTGCATTTTTCTTATCTCCAAAAGTTCTGTAGCGTATGCTCTTGCATGAAGGTGATTGTTTGATTTTTGTGCACTTACTATTTTGCTGAAAATATAGTCATTTTTTTGTTTGATTTTTGCTGCAATAGAATCAAGTTTGACAATCTGGAGTTGAAGATTCTTTTGCGCAACATCGATTTTGTTTTTGAGGGGTACGTCAGGCCTTACTTTGTCAAGTATCTTCTGTGAGAGATTGTCCGACCTCCCAACATCGCTCCATTTGTCACTTAATGATCCCATTCTGTTTGTGCTAAAAAAATTAGTTTTAAAGAACTTTGTAACCCAGCACCATGTCACCTTGGTCACAGGGATCTCTGGTTACAAATCTCAACCAAAAGTAAACGTGTATATCTCAAAACCAGGCCTGTTCACGTTTATCTGAATTGTGTGTTTTGTCGTCTCTTTGGAGTTGACTAGATTGTACAATGTTGAACCTGATACTGATACCTTGCCGTCATCGGTAACGTCTGTGCCGGCATCTTGTTTTGAAACAGGTTTCCCATCAAGCAGGATTTCAAGCTCCGAATCGCCTGCAGCTACAATGTTGACTTGCTTTGCAAAGTATGGCAGCACAATGGTTCCACTCTCTGAAGTCAGTACCATTCTGTCCTCAAGATTCTTCCATGTGCCACCAAGGTAAAAGTAATTGTCTTTGAGTGATTGGGGAATCACATACATCACTGATCTTTCTGGCTGAAAACCTTCTTTGTTGCCAAGCTGATTTCTTCCAAACGCAAAATCATACCCAAAATAAAGCTCAGGAGTTCTGGATTCATGTTTGAATTCTTCAATGTCAACTAATGGCTCTGCAACTGCAACATTTAGCCCAAGTCGTACGGCTCTTTCTTTTAGTAATTCTTGAATCACCATTTCCGTCTCATCGTATGCGCCCTCGCCGATGTGATCGTATCTGATGTAACCTTCATCATCTGCGATGTATTTTCTTGGCCAGTATCGATTTTCAAATGCATCCCAAATTTTTTTGTCATTATCTAGTATGACAGGATATTCGATTCCAAACTTTTTTACCGCAATCTTGACATTGTCTATGTCTTTTTCAAACTCAAACTCGGGCGAATGAATTCCAATTATGAGAAGGCCTTTGTCTGAGTATTTTTCATTCCACGCCGTAATATAGGGAAGGGTTCTTTGGCAGTTGATGCAGCTGTATGTCCAGATGTCATAGAGCACAACTTTTCCGTCGAGTTGTTGTTTTAGTTCCTCTGGACTGATGTTGATGTAGCCAGAAATTCCTTCAAGCTCTGGTGCTTTTTTGAAGCGGCTCTTGTTGATGTTTGGTGGGCTGGAACCGTCCTGTGTTTGCATATTTGTGTTGTTTTGGTCGATTTGTTGCTCTATGCCGCCAAAATACAGGCTTCCGCCAGCAATTCCGCCAACAATTACTACTCCCATGATTATTGCAGTCTTTATTTCAGGTCTCATATCATCACCCAAGCAGCAGATTGTTTAGCAATGGAAAACTTGCAATTGTGGCAAGCTGGTTTGTCAGTACCAAAACACCCAACAATATTATGAGTAGGCCAGTGACTATAGAGTAGTATTTTAGATGCCTACTTAGTGCTCTGACGAATCTAGTCATTCGTGAGAAAAACACTCCCATCAAAATGAAAGGAAT
>JBKBQK010000104.1:0-4753 GCA_046292705.1 Candidatus Nitrosotenuis sp.
CAAATGGAATTTTGGTAGACAGTAAGGGATTTGTGTGGACGGTTGGTTCAAACTCACGTCTTTACAAAATCAATGCGGCAGATAACAAATTGATTTCTGTGTATGTTATTGGTGATAAAGATGGATCGAAATCAAGTCTCATGATGGGATGGACAATAGCTGAGGATAGTGATGGATTTCTGTGGTTATCACAGTTTGGACTGAAATCACTTTGGAGGTTTGATCCTAACAATGGAAAATTTACTACCTACAGCACCAGTGCATCTCCTTTCCAGATGAAGGTAGATAAGGAAAATGGAGAAATTTGGTTCACAACGGCTGGAAACACGGTAGGTGTTATTCAAAAAATCAGCGACAATAAGTCAGAGTATAAGATTCAAGAATTTGATGCTGGTGATAACACTTTCCCAAGCGGGTTATTTCTGGAAAACGACCACGTTTGGGTAGCTCAGATAGTAGGGAATAAAATAATCAAATATGAGATAAACCGGCAAGAGAACTTGGTTTCATCTATAGAAAAGATCTTCGAAATCCCAAGTGATAGTAAAACTAGGATATACTCACCGACGGATGTTTTGGTCGATGATAACGTAGTATGGTTCACCGAGCATGGAACAAGCACCATTTCAAAATATATGCTAGGTGAAAATCAGGTAAAGAGATTCCCAACGTCAAGAAACCAGTTTAATGCAACAACGCTGCCATTCTGGCTAAAGGAATCTCAAAAAGGCGATGAAATGTGGATAAACGAGCACACTGGAAACAAAATTGCGTTCTTTAACACTATTGATATGACACTTACAGAATACGAAATACCAAGTCGTCCTCCTGATGGATCTGTTGTATACCCGCTTGGATTGTCTACAACATCAGACAGTGTCTGGTTTTCAGAATGGAATGCCGACAAAATAGCCGTAATTGATGCAGAAAAGCCAATTCCATTTGACATCAAAGTTAAAGAGAATAACATTAGAATTCCAAGAAGCTCTGAAAAATCCAAAATAGTCGATGTGGAAATTCTAGGAAATGACAAATTGATGAATCATCCTATTTCGCTCATGGTTTCGAGTTCCATGGAGCCGTCGTTGGGATTGGTCAACATGACAGCAAAATTCACGGAGGAAAAAATCTCCTTTACTGAAGTAGACACTAAAAGGGTGCAGTTGATGATAGACACCAACTATGCTCCATCTGGGAATTATACACTTGCAATAAGCGCTACAGATGGATCGGTCACAAAATCAGCATTTGTAGATATGATGATTAACTGAATACTTTAGCTTCTTTACATTTGTAAACTATCATAGTTATACATCAGATATTTTGGAGGATTTGTGTGGAAGGTATAAAGACTTCTAGTTCACGTAAAATCGGAATTGCTGCGGGCATAGGAACTGCAATTGCAATAGCTGCACTATTTTCTCTATGGTATATGGGACAAGGCTCATTTCCTATCCAAGAAACCAAGTCAGAATTTGGCCAGATAATTGGAACTGTGGGAGAATCCACACCTCTTCAGACTACCGAAAAAAAAATTGCAGGAAGTGTAAACTTTGACATCCCAGAATTTGCGAAGTACAGAGGATCTGAGAACGCTCAAATAAATCTGGTCGAATTCGGTGATTATCAATGCCCGTTCTGCAAAAGATTCTTTGATCAAACTGAACCCCAAATCATGCAAGAATACGTAGATTCTGGAAAAACCAAATTCTACTTTCTTGATGTATCAATAGTTGGCGAGGACTCATTAGTACTTGGGCAAGGTTCATGGTGCGCAGACGAACAAGGAAAATATTGGGAATATCATGATTACATGTACGCAAATCAAGGAGAGGAGAATTCAGGCTGGGGAACGCCAGAGAAGGTCAAATTCATGGCAAGAAACATTTCTGGACTTGATGTAGATAAATTCAGTCAGTGTCTTGACGACAAAAAATACGAGTCACGTAGCCGACAGTTAACACAGTTTGCCAATCAGATAGGACTTACAGGAACACCCACCATGTTTGTTGGCACTGCTGAGCGTGGCTACATAAAGATCACAGGAGCTCAACCTTACGAGGTTTTCAAGAAAGTAATAGATGCCCATCTGGAATAATCTTGATGTGAGATAAAACTTCAGGAGCTGCCATTCTATATTTTGAGCAATCTGCTAGCTCTAAAGCTGTACATTGGAAGATAGGTAAACGCCATTATTGCAATACCTACGATCTGCAGCCAGAGTGAATAGAAGTGATACATTCCGGCAAACATGAAGATTGCACCTACTGCAGCAACTGGTACTAGTTTTCTCTTTTTCTTGTACCACATACCTACCATCATAGAAGCAAACGAAGCAAAAATAATGATCATTCCAAATGGACTGTCAAAAAATTTCATTGCATCCATGAGATAATTATTCGAATCATACATAACTCCCATATCATCGACGTTATTTGATAGGGTAGCTGCTGCTAATCCGCCCATGCTAAAGCCTAGCAGAACAGTACACAAAACCATCCCTAAAATTCCAATAGAACAGGCACATTTGCATTTAGAACTTCTCATCGTTTAGTTTGCATGAATTTCATTTGCTTTTTAAGTTTTCACTTATTTCCAACGTTTAATCGACCATGACTTTACAATTGTAAAGAAGTCATAATAAGTATCGGTACTTGCAATATCATGTTAGATGGAGCAAATAGCCGACACTGAGCGTATGGGAGTAAAAAGGACTGCTATCAAGATAGGTGGAATGCATTGTGCAGGTTGCGTTAATTCCATTCAGAACTTCGTCTCCGAGCTTAATGGAGTCAAAAAATGTGAAGTCAATCTGGCTTCTGAAAAAGCGGTCATAGAGTTTGATCCCAAATCGGTAGACTTGACTGCAATTGAAAACGCTGTAGAGGAAGCCGGCTACAAGGTAGTATACGAAAAACTAACGCTGAAGGTTAGCGGAATTACCGATTCTAGCGATGCAGACAATTTAGAAAAACGTTTGAAAGAAATTGAGGGAGTCAGGTATGCTTCAGTAAACTACGGAAACAGTCAGGTGATGGTTGAATACAACCAAGCGCTACTCTCCCTTTCAGACATCAGGCAATTCATAAACAAAAGCGGATATCAGATTCTAAGTGAGGATCTTTCTGCATCAGCAGAACAAATAGAGGCAAAAAAACTCAAAAAATTATTTGCAATAGGTGTCGCATTTACCATTCCAATTATGCTCCTGGGGTATCCTGAATACATGCCATTTGTTCCCTTGGCAGGTACGACCCTTGCAGCTTACATCATGTTTGTGTGTGCAAGTATTGTTCAGTTTGTGACCGGAAGCAGGTTCTACATCGGTGCATACAGAATTGCAAAGATGAGATCCGCAAACATGGACACACTTGTCGTAATTGGAACAACTACAGCATACCTATTCAGCGTAGCAAATACCTTTCCAGAACCAACATGGCACAATATCTATTATGATGCGGCAGCAGTTGTAGTTACTTTTATTATTCTTGGCAAATATCTTGAAAACAAAACCAAAGGCAAAGCATCTTCTGCAATTAAAAAAATGCTTGAGCTGCAGCCAAAGACTGCACGAATAAAAAAAGACGGACAAGAAGTAGAAGTTCCAATCGAGCAGATAAAAGTGGGTGATCTCATAATCGTAAGACCCGGAGAAAAGATTCCTGTAGATAGTATTGTGATCGAAGGACACTCGGCAGTAGATGAATCGATGATTACTGGCGAATCGATGCCTGTTGAAAAGAAGATTGGAGATATAGTGATAGGAAGCACGGTCAACAAGGAAGGAGCGTTGCTTGTAAAGGCAATCAAAGTTGGAAGCGACACCGTTCTTTCTCAAATCGTCAAACTAGTAGAGGATGCCATGGGGAGAAAACCCTCTATGCAGAGGCTCGTTGATAAGATAGCTGGCTACTTTGCATTTGTGGTAATTGCAGTTGCTGTTGGTACATTCTTTGCATGGTACTTTTTGTCACCAGTTGGGCCACACCTCCTAGCAACTGCTTTGATACCTGCTGTCGCAATACTTGTTGTGGCATGCCCCTGTGCACTTGGTCTTGCCACACCTACGGCGATAATGGTTGGGATGGGAAAAAGCGCACAAAACGGAGTTTTGTTCAAAAGCGGTGAAGCGCTTGAAACTCTGGGAAAAATCCAAGTTGCCGTATTTGACAAGACAGGTACTCTCACAGAAGGAAAGCCGCAGGTGACAGACATAATACCTGTTGGATCTGATTACAATGACTCAACCAAAAACAAAATTTTAGAAATTGCTGCAACCGCTGAAAATAACTCTGAGCATCCACTGGCAAAATCAATAGTTCAAAAAGCAAAAGAGGTTGGAATCAAAATAGGTGAGACATCTGACTTTATTGCAGTTCCTGGCAAGGGCGTGGATGCAGAATACCAAGGAATTCGCATAGCCGTCGGGAGTATGGGGCTGATGAAAGATAAAGGCATTGAAGTAAAAAATGCAGAAAGAATAATCACAGATCTTCAAAATCAGGGAAAAACTGCCATATTTGTGGCTGCAGACAAGGAAATTCTTGGAATCATCACATTGCTTGATACTCCTAAGCCAAGCGCAAAAGAAACTGTAAAGTTACTAAAAGAAAATCACGTTCAGGTCATAATGCTAACGGGTGACAATGAACGAACTGCAGCAACGATTGCAAAAGAGCTTGAAGTAGACAGAGTCATTGCAAATGTGTTACCGCATGAAAAAGTAAACGTAATCAAAAAACTTCAGGAAGAG
>JBKBQK010000105.1:0-4679 GCA_046292705.1 Candidatus Nitrosotenuis sp.
CTGTGGCCCAAAGAAAATACCGGAGAGTCAGCAAACGGGTTGTCAGGAGGTACGGTGCCGTCGTCGTTTAGTCTGAGTATCTTTCCTTCAAGTGAGCTTGTATCCTGTGCGCTGTGCGAAAATTCTGAAGATAGTCCGGTTGCCACGTAGAGTTTTCCGTCCGGACCGAATTTAATTACACCACCATTATAAAACTGCGAACCTGGAATCCCATCAATGATGGTTGCAGCATCTGCGATCTTGTTGTTTGATTCGGTGATGCGGAGTACTTTGTTCCATAGGGTACCATTTTCAGAATAAGTGTAATACACGTACAAAAAATGATTGTTTTCAAAGTCTGGGTGCGTAGTTACCCCCAAGAGTCCTCCACCAAACACCTTGGCGACGCGTAGGGTGGCAAGCGGTTCCTCAAGCAGTGTGTCTGATTCTATGACGCGGATGTTGCCTTCTTTTTCTGTGACAAAGATCTTATCTTGTGCAAATGCAATAGCCCACGGCCTTTGCAGATTTGTTGCAAGTACCTTGATTGCCTCGTTTTGTTGCGTTGTTGGTAGTGGTAGCGGCGGTGGTTGTGACGGTGAGCTTAGAATTATTGCAGAAACAGCTAATGCGGCAACGATTCCAGCTATTCTGAGTTTTTTGTTCACACTGGGGAAAATTTTGAAATGTTAATTAATGATTTGCAGATCCAAGAGCGTATATATCACCTGTATTCAACCTTTGATCAGCGGGGTGGGGAAGTCAGTCTTTGTGGACTAAGTCATCCCGGCGGGCTCATAATCATCTTGATGTGAAACCCGCAGATCGGTGGTTCAAGTGGAGTAAAACTCCTGAAAATCCACCCCCCGCTAGTTTTTGTATCGAGAGAACCAGTTTGTTGCATCAAACTCTGAATTTTTGTTGGTTACCCCAATTCTCTGGTACGGCCTAGTCAGGTGCCTGTGTGCCGATGACTCTGGAATGTATAGTTGTTTTTTGAGCTGCCTTGGAATTTGTAAGGTTAATTTTTTGGCAGCTTTTTTGCCGCACTTTACGCATTCATACCCCTGTCCCTGCCCCTTTGACTTCATTCTTTTGTCGCATGTATCGCATGAAGGGTTGATTTTGACCAACTTTGGTTGAAGTTTGAGAACCTCAAAGAACTCTACATTGAATGTTCTTCCATACTTTGGCGAAAACCTTCTGATGCCGCCGCCGACTCTGATCAAGTCCCCGCAAATCAAACCCATTGCCTGCTTTGTCATTCCGGTAGGTCGGTAGACATAACAGTTCACTTTGATGCCATCTTTTGTTACACCAAAGTTCACGTGACCTCCCTTTTGCATGCATGGTTCTTCACAAACAGTTCCTGTTATGGTACCAGACAGATACGGCCTCAATGAGAATACATCGAGTTCGTTTTTGAGATGATCCCCTGTTCCTTGGTTTGATTTGAAGATCAGATGGCCTATTGGTTTTTCATTAGACTTGATTAGTTTTGTTGCATATACAAGTGTGTCCGTGTTTTCGCCTCTAATTCCAAAAAATACTGGATCTGGACCATGCGGTGCGAAAAGAACCCGTTGTTTTTTTGCGTCGTAGCTGTTAAAGGTGTGCGGGTACGTAAGATCCTGCATTTGTTTGACGCTTGAGCTTACGATGTTTCTTTTCTTGCCAAATTGTGATTTTCTTCTATATGTTAGAAGCTCAAATGTATGGTCGTTGAATTGATATCCGATTGCTCCTATTGCACCAACGAGTCCTTGCCCGTTGCCGATGAAAAACGCCTCTAATTTATTATCGGAGATGAACTTTTTTGCATCTTTTCTGCTTATCAGCTTCCACAGCGCTGCCCTGCTAAATTCAACAAAATGTTTTGGAATCGTCTCGTTTTCAAAGAACACCACGCCCGGATTTGCACCATTTTTGAGATCCGAGAGCTTGGTCACAAATTCGATTATCTTTTTTTTAATTTTATCAGGACGTGGTGTCTCAATTTTGAATGAGACTGCTCCGTTGCCACGCGTTTTCCAAGGTATGTTCGGGTTGAACCGTATCAGTCGCGGATAGTCCAAAAACTTGACGCCTTCTTTTCTTAGCGAATCAACCAGCTTGTATGCAAGATACGTAGTGCACATTCCTTTTGGGGAGTCTGTATCATCAAAGCCCACATTCAGTACTGTTTTGCTCATAGCCATCAGAAACAAAGCGGCAATTTGTGATTTACGATGCATCAGCTGGATTTAAATTGAAAATACAAAAGAAGAGCTCCACATTGATAAGAATAGACGAAGCGAGGATCTTTGAGGTAATTGAAAAGCGCAGGCCTGTTTCTGTCGCATTAAATGGCCCTGATGGGATCTTGCCATACGTGCAGGAAACTGCTGTAAAAATTATGAATAGATTCGGAATTCCGGCCTATGTGCTTGCGGACACGACTTGGGGTTCTTGTGATTTAAATTCAAACGGTGCCAAAGTTCTCTCTGCAGAGATTTTGTTCAATATAGGACACACAATCAGCATGCAGTCCATGGACAATGTTGTATTTGTAGATGCGTTCGACGACGTTAGATTCGACAGTGTTGCAGAAAAATGCGCCGAAATTTTGCAAGGCAAGACAGTATCGCTTGTCACCGACAGCCAACATCTAAATCAAATCGAATCGGTAAGAAAGATTCTTGAGTTAAATGGTGTTACTGTAAAAATAGGTAAAGGAGCAGGTCAGCTAAATGACGGCCAAGTCTTTGGCTGCGAGTTTTACCCCGCGATGGACGTAAAAGATAGTGTTGATGCCAATGTCTTCATGGGTCAAAGCAATTTTCATGCCGCAGGCCTTGCACTTGCCACTAACAAGCCAACATATGTCTTGGACCCGTATTTTAATGAGGTAAGAGAGGTGACCGAATTTGCTCAGAAATTGCAAAAAAAGGCAACACTTGCAATCTACAAGGCAACCGAAGCAAAAACATTTGGAATCATAGTGGGTTTAAAGGAAGGCCAAATGTCAAAGACTACTGCACTAAAATTCAAGCGTGAGTTGGAAAAGGAAGGCAAGTCGGTTCAATTGTTTGCACTAACTGATATCACAAACGACCGCCTGCGTAACTTGAAAGGCATTGACGCATTCATCCAGGTAGCTTGCCCGCGTATCTCAACTGACAACCAGTTCGACAAGCCAGTATTGTCCACGCCCCAAGCAAACGCGCTACTAATGGTGCTGCGGGGCCAGAGTCCGGAAGGGTATCTTCAGATTTCTCACTGGCTATGACATGACAAAAATCTTAATATTGAACAATCATGGGTGAATTTTGACAAGGAAAGTAACTTGATAGCAGAAACCGTTTTTCGTTCTTCATAATTGATTTAGATGGCACGCAAGAACAATTTTTCACACGCAAAAAAGAATTTTATCAGATATCCAAAAGCTAGGATCCACGTCAGTTGTGTTATTAAAGACGAAGATGGTGACGTTGTTGCAATCAAAGGTATGAAGCTTGGTAGCAGCTCCGTGGTGCGCGACCAAGTCTGGACAGCAGAAGAGATTTATGAAAAAAGCGGTCAAAGCCCCAACTTTTCCCAGACGCATTCTTTTTGGGCAAGAGACAAAGAAAACAACGAATCCGAGGTTTACTGTAAAAGAAAGAACGGAAAGATTTGCCTTGTGGCTCCCTCTATTGTTGACGAGGACGGCAAAGACATCCTCAAAGACATGCCAGTCTGCGATTCTGAGATCTGAAGCGTTTTATTTGGCTAGATACCAGTCAAAGTGAAATGAGCGAGTTTGTGATGCCTGGAGACAGGCTTGGATTTATTGAAGAAATGGTGGCAGGAGACAACACATTTGACGACGGAGACACGATACGATCGGCCACAATCGGAATCGCAAACGTGGACAAAAAAAATAGAATAGTGGACGTCAGAAATGGAAAACAGCTGTCCATTCCAAAGAAAGGCGACATTGTTATCGGTACCGTCACAGCAGTTCTTTCCTCAATGATTGCAGTTTCCATTCAGTACCTCAATGGGAAACCAAATTCTTCTGGTGTGGAATGCATATGCCAAAACCCAGACAGAAGGCGAGTCATCGCCAGAGTAAACGACATCATCGCGCTCAAAGTAGAGGCGCACAAAAACGGTGCAATTCATGCCACCATAGACGAGCCGGAACTTGGTGTGCTGTTTACAAAATGCAATATTTGTGGTGGAAATGTGGTTCCAATGCGAGACAGAGTGAAATGCCCAAACTGTGGATTCGTTGAAGACCGAAAGATTTCAACTAACTACGAAAAAGCTGATTTCATAAAGCTGCGCGATTAAAATGCTAAAGATATCGTTCCAAGGAGAACGAGGGGCATATAGCGAAGATGCCGCAATCTCGTTTTTTGGTAACACTGTTGAAACCGTTCCGTTATCTACTTTCAGTGAAGTTGTAGAAGCAACTGAAAACGGAAAAACCGACTATTCCGTATTGCCTGTTGAGAACTCGCTGGAAGGAAGTGTTGGTGAAAGCTATGACTTGCTCCTCTCAACCACTCTTAATGTGGTAGGCGAGATATATTACAGGGTGAGACACTGCCTCATCGGTTTTGATAAAATTCAGAACATAGACACAGTATATTCTCACCCCCAAGCACTGGGACAGTGCAGAAAATTTATCCAAAGATACAAGCTAAAAATAGTTCCAGCTTATGATACTGCAG
>JBKBQK010000106.1:0-4645 GCA_046292705.1 Candidatus Nitrosotenuis sp.
ATGATCAGATAAATAACAGAAGATGATTATACCAACGTTGGAAACAGAGATTCCCAGAAGAAAGCAGCATCCTCCTAAAAAAGAGACCACCAGAAGCATCACATATAGGCTACCTGCAAAGGTAGTTGAGGAATTAGAGACAGAAGCGATGCAGAAAAACATCTCACATAATGTCTTGGTGAAGCAGATTCTCGAAAAGTATCTGGCCTGGGATCGATTCGCAGACAAAATCGGAATAATTCCCGTCCCAAAAAAAATTCTTGAGACACTTGGCGTTGAGCTTGAGGGCAGCGAAATAAACCAGATAGTCGGCGTAATAAAGCCCATAATCAAAGAGTCCGTCCTTTTCATGAAGGGAAAGTACGACATAAAGAGGGCAATTGAGACGCTGGAGGATTATATGCGGGCATCAGGGATGAACTCGGACCACAGAGTTGAAGGCGCAGTGCACCATTTCATCATACAGCACGATCTTGGAATCAAGTGGTCTCTATTTACAGAGCAGCTGCTCAAAGAGATATTTGGCGAGTTTTTGCCGCAAAAGAACCTCAAGTGTCAGACAACAGAAAGAACGGTTATTGCATCGATTGAGCTTGGAAGCGACTTTAGCGAGCACGATTATTAAAAAAGAAGGAAAGATTACTGAACTGGTATTGTGTTGCTCTTTGGCTTTGGTGTAGGCACCGCCTTTGGTACCGTAATGTTTAGGATGCCGTCAGTGAGCTTTGCCTGCGCCTTGTCTGAGACTATCTTTTCTGGCAGCGGTAGTGTCCTGTAGTATGAGACTTCACTTCGCTCCTTTCTTATGTAGTTCTTTTTCTTTTCTTCTTCCTCTTCTTTGTGCTGCGCCGATATCTCAAGTGTGCTGTCGGAGACGTTGAGTTTTATTTCGTCTTTTTTGACTCCCGGAATTTCGACTTTGATTGTGTATTTGTCGCCTTCATCTGCAATGTCACAAGACATCGATGCCATTTTTTGGGCCGGAAACGACGGCAGCATGGTAAAGGCTCTTTCGAACTCTCTTCTAAAGTTGTCAAATGCCCTGTCAAGGCTTGGCCAATTGAACGGCCACGCAGGTACAAGTTCAGTTGATTTTTGTTTGTCGTCCTTTGCCATTTGATATATGATGTGATTCATGTTTTATTAGGAATAAGCATGATTTTCAGACTTGATTTTCAGATCTATTTTTGTGGTGTTTCTTTTTTTGGCTCCTCTAAGAGATCCTTTCTTACCAGTATTGGTACGTTGTAAAATGTAGCAAGTGCAATCGCATCGGATGCCCGATAGTATTTTAGAATCATTTCCTTGCGCCCAGTAAAATAGAGGTTTGCCCTAAATATCTTGCCTGTTTCGTATATCTTTACCTTGACTAGCACTATCTCGTTTTCCTCACACATCTGCTCAAACATGTTATATATTGTAGGCACCTCTTCTCTTTTGCCTTCGATGAAATTTGCAATGTAGCGGGCAACCTCGGAGGAAAACGCAGTCATGTGGAATTCTTTTCCGTCAATAGATCTTAGAACCATGGCGCCAGTCATTGGGTCTATTAATCCGAGCTCAGATATTACAACAGTCTCATAGTCTTCGTCTGGCTTTTCATCGATCTTCATTATTTGAATTAGTTCCTTCCTCCCCATAAATTAAAGCCCACGATTTTCATTGATGATAACAAGACAACTCGATTTATCTGGGAAAATTGCTTTTTTATGTGATGGAAATAGACTATGTTTCACTTGCAGCCCTACTCATCTCGCTGTCTGCAGTAGCCCTTGCTGTAATCAAGTTCACAAAAGAAAGTAAAGTCAAGATACAAGCAGACATGGTGACTACGCTGAGCAGGATAATCGACATCGTAAGAAATGACACAGTTCGAGAATACAGGGAGCTGCTCAGAGAAAGCAAAGTCCTAAAACAGCTAAGCGTTGAAGGTGACAAAGTGCTGCCTCTACTTGACGACAAGACAGAAAAGGCTGCGCGATATGTTGCTGTAGCGTACGACAAGCTGGGATTCATCATAAAACATGATGAAGATCTCCAGAGGAGGGTCTTGGAGTGGCACGGCGATGATATAGCAGAGATGTGGCTTATGTTGCAGCCCATAGTCAAGAACAAGTGGAGATTGAGGCATCCGCGTTATGCCATTGAGTTTGAAAGACTAGGACAAAAGGCAGTCGCCTACGAAGAAAGCTACAAGCATCACAAGGATTTCTGATCAAGTACGTTCAGTGACGACTCGGTAGTCTTTTTGATTTCGGTCAAGAGTTCTTTGAGTGTTTGTTCGTTACCGACACTACCTTTTTGTTGAAGCTCTGTATTGTAGTATTTCATCCAAGAATACGTATGATCAAGGTTCTTGATTATCTCAAATCGCAGTAAAGTTTGCTTTCCCGAGAGGATTGTTGAGTCCCATACATATGTAAAAAACGGTTTGTAGTCGTTGTATTGAATGGTATCATCAATGAAGCGCAGTTTTCTGATTAGATCTTCTTTGATGAGTAATAAAATTTTTTTTCTTGTGATGTTATCTTCCTTTTTTTGCATCCTTCTGTAAGACCAGTTCTCCACAAAGACGGCGCCAAAAATTATAGTGGCAAGAATCGTTGACTCTATTATAACACTTTCCCACTGAACCAAGAGATCATCCCCTCATTTTACTACCAACACTGGGATTTTTGATTTGTTAAGTACGTAATTTGCAACGCTGCCCAAAAACATCTCCGCCACCGGGTTTGGTCCCCTTGAGCCCATCACTATTAGGTCGAATTCTCCCTCTTGGGCAAATCTGACTATCTCTTTTCCTGCATAATCATCAAATCTGAGTTTCCAGTAAAACTGTACACCATGTTTTTTTGCAATCTTTGTGGCCTCTACAATTATCTTGTTTGCGAGTCTTTGGTATCGTTCCTTTATTTTCCTGTCTGACATTACAGGCAGCATTATAGTGTGAAAGCCTGTAATTGAAATGCCCTGATTTTTTGCGATCCCGATTGCCAATTCCAGAGCTCTTTTGGAGTACTTTGAGCCGTCAAGTGGAATCAAGATTTTTCTGATCGTCTTCAATAATGTGATTTTGAAAATCTCAATTAAATACGGCTTGATAAAAATCAAAATTGATAATTGCTGTTAAATGTAAAATCTATTCTGTCTGGTAATATCATATGCAGCTCAAAGTAGATGTCCTTGGAATTGACGCTGGCGGAAAGCCTATAGTGTTCTTGAACAAAGCAGACGCCGACGAAATAGGTGTTGCTGCATCGGGACGGGTCAGCCTCAAAGGCAAAAGGGAGGTGACAGCAATTGTCAATGTCTCCACAAAGACTGTCAAGAAAGGCCATGTAGGAATAAGCGAGGAGATAAGACAATTGTTTGGTGCCGCCCCCCACACAGTAGACGTTGAAATCTCGACTTTTCCAAGATCTCTGCAGTTCATAAGAAACAAACTAGACGGAAAAAAGCTCACAAGGCAGGAGATTCTAGAAATTGTAAGAGGCGTCGTTGACGGAACGCTAAACGAAAGCGAGATTGCGTCTTTTGTTACTGCGCTACATATTAGGGGAATAGATCTTGACGAGGCCACAAGTCTGTCAATCTCAATGGTCGATACTGGCAAACAGCTCAATTTAAAAAATAAAATCATAGTAGACAAACACAGTATCGGTGGCGTCCCAGGCGACAAGACGACATTGTTGGTTGTGCCAATAGTTGCGGCCGCCGGCCTCATCATACCAAAGACGTCATCAAGAGCAATAACTTCGGCGTGTGGAACGGCCGACAGGGCAGAAGTTCTGATGCCGGTAAATCTATCAAGTAAGGAGATGAAGAGTGTCATAAAAAAGACAAATGGTTGCATAGTGTGGGGGGGCTCACTTGAGCTTGCCCCAGCTGACGACATTTTTGTTAGGACTGAGTACTCACTTTACATAGATCCTTTGCTTTTGCCATCAATAATGAGCAAAAAAAAGCAGCTGGAGCAACGCATCTTGTAATAGACATACCTACCGGGAGGGGTGCAAAGGTAAAGACGATCAATGAAGCAGACTCTCTTGCAAAAGACCTCATCGAGTTAGGAAGAAGATTGAAGATTCACACACACTGCATCCTAAGCTACGGCGAGCAACCAGTTGGATACACCATAGGTCCCGCACTTGAAGCAAGGGAGGCCCTTCAAGTATTGATGAATGAGACAAACGTGCCAGACCTGCTTGACAAGGCATGTAACATAGCTGGGGCGATTTTTGAAATAACAGGTAAAAATAATGGTTATCTGCTTGCAAGAGAAATAGTACGATCTGGCAGAGCCGAAGCAAAGTTAAGAGAGATAATCAGAGCGCAGGGAGGAAACTCTGCACTGGCACCTGGCGACATCGAAATAGGACAACAAACAATCAAAATCAAGGCAAAAAGCGATGGCAGGCTATTGTGGATCAGCAACAGTACCATGGTAGAGATTGCAAGGATGGCAGGTGCTCCAAAGGACAAAGGGGCAGGAATACTATTTTACAAAAAGATCGGCGATCCCATACTAAAGGACGACGTGATTTTTACTGTGCATGCGGAAAAATCTCGCAAGCTGAGTAGAGCCCAAAAGCTGCTCGAAGAAGTGGTGCCAGTCGGCATCGGTAAACACACAGACATGGTGATT
>JBKBQK010000107.1:0-4509 GCA_046292705.1 Candidatus Nitrosotenuis sp.
TGCGGGAGGGTGTGGCATGAAGGTAGAAGATGACACAGAGGCCACAGCTAGGCTCGAAGCGGCCCTTTACTCCGCCGGAAGACCGCTTTCGGTAGAAGAGCTTATCAAGGCATCAGGCACGGAGTCCAGAACCAAGACGCTTGCCCTCTTAAGCGCCATAGAGAAAAAGACCAAATCCGCCTTCAAGGCACTAGAGGTAACGACGCTGCCGGATGGTTCCTACGTATTTCAATTAAAGCCTGAATTCAACGAGGTCGTAAGGAGATTTGCTTCAAAGCCGATATTGGCAAAGGCCACACTAAAGACACTTTCATACATCGCATACATGCAGCCAATTTCTTCAAAACAACTTGTCGAAACAAGAGGTAGTGGTGTATACTCACATCTCAAAGAACTTTCACAGCTTGATTTCATAACTCATCAAAATGTCGGCAGACTCAAAATCTACACTACGACTTCGAAATTCCAAAAATATTTTGGCATCAGTGGCGATTCGGATATCTTAAAACAGATTTTGTTCAAGAAAATGAGAAAGTCAACGCCGCAACCAGTGCCACAGATACCGCAACAAGCCTAGACAGCGAAATATTGCTGATTATTCGATGACAGTTGCGTTGTCTATAAATTAGAGTATTTTGAACCCAAATTGTGAAGCGAGCTATTGAGAACCTTGCAACAAGCAAGATAACCGGCGGAAGACGGGTTCCACTTAGGACAAGAAGAAAATATGAAATCGACAGGTTCCCAAATGAGGCAGTAATGGGACAGCAAGTAACGGTCACAAGATCAGTTCGTGCAAATCATGTAAAGATCGGCCTCAAGACAATCGATTTTGTAAATCTTGCATTAGAAGGAGGCAAGGTCAAAAAAACAAAGATCCTCAAAGTTTTGGAAAATGCAACAAACAACGATTATCAACGACGCGGTGTCATCTCAAAGGGCGCAGTTTTGGAAACAGAGGACGGCAAATGTCGTGTTGTCTCAAGACCAGGTCAGCACGGAATAGTAAATGCAATTTTGATAAAGTGATTTGATTGAAAGATTACGAACATTTCGTAATCTGGTTGGATTACTTCAACAAGACACTGACAAAAAAAATGGGTCGACGACTTCCAAAAGACAAATGTGTTTTTGATCCATCACTCAAAGAATTAATCGACGCGACAAAAGAAGCTGGTTTTGAGCCAAAGGAGTCAGATGACAAAGTAAGATTCCCACGACGGGCATATGTCCGCTCCGGATACATCGTGTTGCCAAAAGTTTCTCCCAAGACAAAAGTTCTTTACAAGATTTCTGAAAAGCTCATTGCCAAACGTGCAAAACAGTCAAAATAAAATTTGATCTAGCTAGTAGCTAAAGTAAAGTTGACAGAAGTCTATGATTAGTTCTGAATTGGTGTAGAAAATAATTGCAGGAGGTAGGGGAAATAATACACTTGGCCGGTAGTGGTCGAGTCATCATACGACTCAAAAGACCACTGAATGAAGGCAACTTTGTTTGCGACGATGCCGGCAGAAAAATTGCCAAGGTTACAGAACTCATAGGCCCCGTTAGTAGTCCATTTGCATCGGCGATCCCGATGACAAACAACATCAAAAAATACACTGGCAAAAAAGTGTACCTCCTTGACGAACCTGTAATAAAAGAAAAAACAAGGAAGAGAAAAAGATGAATGTCACAGAACTAGAAACATGCTGCCCAGAATGCAAATCAACTCTAGTTGATGACATGCAAAGTGGCGAAAGAATTTGTTCTATGTGCGGCATAGTCGTACTGGAACAGCTGGCAGATTACGGTCCAGAATCAAAAAGCTCAAGCCTTGAAGAAAAGCTAAAAAACACAAGAGCAAGCGGTCAGACCACGTTCTCACAACATGATCTGGGAATCGCAACAGAGATCTCAATTTCCGCAAAGGACTTTTCTGGAAAGACGATCAACTACCAAGTTGCAAACCAGATGCACAGTCTGCGCAAATGGCAACAGAGAGTGCGCGTCTCATCTCCAAGAGAGAGGAGACTCGCAAATGTTTTGTCAATGATTGGCTCAACATGCCAGAATCTCTCATTGTCAGACAATGTTTTAGAGACTGCGTCAATGATCTACCGGAATCTTGATTCCCGCATGGAAGTCAAAGGAAAATCCGTCGCATGTATTTCAGCTGCAACAATCTACATGGCGTGCAAACAATGCGATGTAGTAAGATCTCTAGAAGAGATCTGCGCCGGAACAGGATCCAACAAAGATCTCAAAATGAGAACTAAGCTTGCAGCAAAGTACTACCGCATGCTCGTCATGGAGCTTGGCTCCGTGACTGCACCTGTCATAACCATGGACAAGTACATCTCCAAGATCTCAAATCTTACAAACACCGATGTCAGAGTTGAAAGATTAGCTTTGGAGATTGCAGAAAAGACAAAAGACATGAATGTAGCAGACGGAAAGGCGCCAAACGGCATTGCCTCCGCATATCTGTACATTGCCTCGATTCTGCTAGGCCAAAACGTCCTTCAACGCGATGTTTCAAGCGTCGCGGGAGTGACTGAGGTCACCATCAGAAATAGGTGTAAAGAGATTCTTACGTGTTACAAGCTGAAGCTGACGCTAAGACCTAGTTTTGCCAAAAACTAATCCCCCTTCTTTTTGTTTATTTTTCGGTTAGGATTAGCTAAAATTCGTCGGGGTTATATAGAGAAGACAAGACTTTGGAAAATATGGTAGTTCTAGAGATTATCGACCTCCATGTGCAAAGAGAAGGCAAACCAATTCTCAAAGGTGTCAATCTAAAGACAGGTCCTGGCGAGGTGCATGCAATTATGGGCCCAAACGGCTCAGGAAAAAGCACACTTGCATACACTCTTTTGGGGCATCCAAAGTACGAAGTCACCCAGGGGAAGATACTTTTTGATGGCGAGGACATTACAGAAGCTTCGACGGATGAGAGAGCAAAGAAGGGATTGTTCTTGGGGTTCCAGTACCCAACAGAGGTGTCAGGTGTAGGTTATTCACATTTTCTGAGAACATCTTACAACGCACTGAGCAAATCACTTGCAAGTAGTAACAGAGAAGTCTTCATCACAGTAAGAGAGTTTCAAAATTATCTCAAAAAGAATTTGCAGACGGTTGGCCTCAAAGATGAATTTTTATCAAGATACCTCAATGAAGGATTTTCTGGCGGCGAGAAGAAGAGATCCGAAGTACTACAAATGGCAGTACTCAAACCCAAAGTCTCAATTCTTGATGAACCAGATTCAGGACTCGATATTGATGCAGTACAAGCAGTAGCAAAGGCAATAAGCGATGTATCAACACCGGATGCAACAATAATTGTAATTACTCACTATGCGAGAATTTTGAAGTTCCTCAAAAAGCTAGATTATGTTCACGTGTTTGCACAAGGCAAAGTCCTAAAATCTGGTGATGCTAAACTTGCAGACGAACTTGAGCAAAAAGGTTATGATTGGGTAGTCAAAGCATAACTTTTAGTTGCTATACACAGTTTACGTAGAATTCAACAAAGATTTTGTAAGAGTTAGCGGTACCGAAATTACAGTCGGGATAAAATCAAAACCAATTCAAAATGCAGCAAATAAAGAAATCATAAAAAAATTAGCCAAGCATTTTAGTGTGTCGTCTGCTAGTGTGTGCATAAGAGCAGGAAGTAGATCAAAAACTAAGATAGTTGAGATCAATTAGGAGAGTTGAATTTTGTGCCCTGTTTTTCTCGATGTTTTTTCTCATTTGCTTCTAGCTCAAGGTACTCATTAAGACAGTACAAATCAAAGACTTTCATCTTTTTTATTCGTGCTTCTGTTACGTACTTTTGAATGTCCTCAACTAGCAGTCCCTGTGCTGCCAAGAATGCCTCATCTTCCTTTCCAAGTCTTTGATATGCGTCTGATTTTGCCATTGCTGCTTCTTTGATGGTTTTATCTATTTTCTGGACACGATCATACAAGGATATTGCATCATCGTATTTTTGTAAGAACACAAATGTCGCTGCCTTGTTCATAAGGGCAGTGGTGTTGTTTGGATTCAATTGGAGAGATCTGTCGTAGCATGCAATTGCGTCATCGTGTCTTCCCAGTTCGTTTAATGAGAGACCCTTACTATCATGCGCCCATTCGTTGTTTGGATTTTTTTGTAAAAGTTTGTCTGCACATATGAGAACATCTTGGTACCGCTTGAGATGTTCAAGAGCGAAGATCTTATTTTTCAAGGCATATTCGTCAGAGTCGTTGTGTTCAAGAACCGCCTCACAACAGTGCAACGCATCTTCATGTTTTCCAAGATGAAGAAGTGCCGTTGCCATGTTTTGTAGCGCCACGAGATCACTTGGATCTTCTTCTAACATCTTTTTGCAAAACGCTACGATCTCGTCCCATTTTTTATCATTGTATAGTCTTTTTATGACTTCGATTGGATTGCCAAGATAGCTCAATGTACTAAAGGGTGGATTTGCCTCTTTTTAGCCTCTCGTACAACTCTGGCAAAATGAAACATGATCACCTT
>JBKBQK010000108.1:0-4447 GCA_046292705.1 Candidatus Nitrosotenuis sp.
AAACAGGATGGCAAAAAAGCATCTGATGGAATCCGTAGTGTCAAGATCTGCTATTATGGATTGAAGATAGCCAAACCCTTGCAGCTCTATCTTTCTTAGAATGAGATCCTCGTATTTTCCTATGATGTTTTCAAGCGATACGAAATAATCCTTAAAGTCGGGCACTTCGACTGGCTCAAACTTGAGTTGGCCACCACGCCTTGATCGTGGGTTTGCAATGGTGCCTATGAGGTTTTCAAGCAGACTAAGAAGTTCTTCTAAGGTTACTGGATAGGTGGCCTCGTGTCTGTATGGTATGTTGAGTAACTGGATGTCCAAATCAGTGCGTTCGCGTAACGGTTTTTTCTCCATTGCGGCCTTTTGCAGTGCAAAGATTCGCTCTACTTTCATCCTGTGTATTAGCGAAGACGATAATGCGGCCATACCTGCGATTCGTAGATCTTTTTTGTCTGTTTTTTTTAGAATGTTTATGAGTATTTCTAAAATCTGAATCAGGTTTATCTCCCAGACGTCTTTTTTTGCTATGGTGTTTGGATTAAAGAGGATGTTAACTGGTGCCTGTGCGATGTTTTCCACTCTTGGGTCGCTCACAACTAAATTTCGAAATTTGTTTAATAATACTATGGGGCTCTACTTTTTTGCCGTACTCGGTCAACTCTTATATTGTAATTGTATGGAGATAAACCTACTTGAAGGCAGCAAGAATAATGGAGCCACAAAAAGCTCTGGAAATCAGTGACGTAGAAACCCCCAAGCCAAAAGACGTCCAAGTCCTAGTTAAGGTAAAGGCTGCAGGTGTGTGCCACAGTGACCTACATTTGTGGGAGGGCGGCTATGATACAGGCAATGGCTTTATGAAAGTAACAGATAGGGGTGTCAAATTCCCAGTAATTCCAGGGCACGAAATCGTAGGCACTATAGCAGAAATAGGCGACTCCGTGCAGGGATTCAACGTGGGTGACAATGTCTTAGTGTACCCATGGATTGGTTGTGGAGTATGCGTTGCATGCAGAGTTGGAAACGACAACCTATGTGACACTCCGCGCTCACTCGGCGTCTTTCAAAATGGCGGGTATGCCGAATACGTTCTTATTCCACACTTTAAATTCCTAGCAAAGGTAAGCGGCATTGAACTCGATGCAGCAGCCTCACTTGCATGCTCAGGCCTTACTGCATACACTGCGATAAAAAAATCGAATGCAAACTCTCAACACAACATGGTGATTTTTGGTGCAGGCGGTTTGGGCCTAATGGGGGTGCAAATAGCACGGGCAATTACCAACGCGAACATAATCTGCGTGGATATTGATGAAGAAAAGCTCAAGACTGCAAGGGATCTTGGCGCAGATCACACTGTTAATTCCAAAGATCCAGAGGCAATACAAAAAATCATGGCATTGTGTGGAAACAAAGGTGCTGACTGTGTAATTGATTTTGTTAATGCGCCACCTACTGTAAAGATGGGTCTTGCAGTGATTAGAAAACGCGGGAATCTGATTCTGGTTGGTCTGTTTGGTGGTTCAATAGAACTACCTTTGGTCTCTGTGCCGCTCAAAGCGATCACGATTCAGGGGGCGTACACAGGAAACTACAATGATATGCTGGAGCTCTTGGGCCTTGCAAAAAGAGGCATCATTAACCCCATAATTTCAAAGAGGTATTCGCTTTCCGATGCGAATAACGCACTAGACGATCTAAAAAATCGAAAAATCTTAGGCCGTGCCGTCATTAATCCCTGAGTCATTCATTTTTAATAGAATCTTTTGTGTAACCCTTGTTGACAAGCATCTGGATTATGGCATCAACAGAGTAATCAATACCATGTTCATTTTCAAAATGCTCTTGAAGTTTTTTTATGAGCGTAAGACTTTTGCTTCCCTGAAGTTCAAATCCACACTCAAAACCATAATCGCTACAGGCAAGCCTGATTGTCATCAAACCACCCATTTTCTCTTTGCTTATAACTTCTAATTAACAAAGTTAACTCATTGGTCTTTTACATGCAAAAGGGTTTTTGAATCTAAGAAATACAACCCCATTTGGTAATCGTTCAAGTGGGATCAGTCCAAATGTTGGCGATTTTTTCAACAAAACATTCTGATTTTGGTGATATTTAGAAAATGATTAACATTGGTAACTGATTGTGACGCGCTAGGAGTTATTTACATGTGGGGGTTATCAAAATTATTGGTTAGCAAGAGCTACCGCGACAAAATCTACATGGTAAAAGACATAATCGCCCTTCTTGTTGAATACGGCGAACTAAATCAAACCGCTCTTGTTAGCTATTGCGGATTGAATTTAAAAAAACACAAACAGATCCTAGACAATCTTGAGTCACATGGACTCATTTCAAAGTCCATTGTAGAATCTGGTAAGCGTACAGTTACAATTTATAAAACAACTAACAAAGGTGTTGAATTCTGTAGAACCATAATAGAACCATACGAAGAATTATTTCCAAGAAAAACTGCTTCCGACCCTACCTACAAACTAGGTATTTTGATCATCGTCTAGCTCAAACTGCGACGAAATTTCACTGTCGATTTTTTACTTTTTTATAATATATATATTGTATTTTTCATTCCATGATTTGAGCATTACATATTGTCTTATTCCAAGCACAAACCAAACCAAGGACACAACAATAATGATGCCAAGGGAGATCGACAAAAAGGCCCCGAACTCATCATATTCATCTAATATGAAGAAGAAATGCGGATGTGTAATTAGATATGCTGACATGCCAATTGCAAACGGTGCTAGAATCAAACCAGAAATGGATATGCCAAGAAGCGCGACGCGTATGTTGTTTATTTTTTCTATAAAACTCTCAATTAGTTCTATTAGGCCAAATCGAGATTTATCTGAGTCTGAATTTTCCACACCGCTCATGTCTCAATCATTATGATATTTGAATGGTTCAATCCACTATCAGATTCCCAGCCATTTGTGGGTGTATTGAGCAATAATATCTGAATGTGCCTGATTTGTCCGCAATGAATGTCGTAGTTTGGACTTCAAAATAACTCAGGTCTTTTGTGTGCACGTTAAATTCATCTATGTTGAGGTTATGTTTTGAATCTGTATCCTCGTTGATAAAATGAATGGAGCCTAATTGATCCTTTCTTAGATGTATCTCTGGAGTAGTATGTAATGACCCCAAGCTCTTCTTTCCACTAGTCGTTGATTTTGTAGCAAAGATGTGACCAAACCGTTGGTCATACTTTGATATGAGGTAGATATTTTGTGGGACCCCGAACACTGGGAATCTGCCGTTTACTGGAATCATGGAATTGTAAGCGGAATATACTACAGTTGAGGTTATTAACACAAAACCGATTATTGCAAGTAAGGTTTTACCATTCAGCTTTCGAGGCTGTTTTTTTTGCTTTGACAATATATTAGCAACAATTTATCCGTATTTAGACAATGATTAACAATGTTAAGCAGTCAATAAAAACAAACTTCTGTTACATCTATTAACGAGAACGCAACACACGCCTCATTGGCCTGTAGCTATACTCTACCTTCTTGCGTTCTCGTTTAACCTTTCAACTGAGTAAGTGATACCACACATCTAGGTATCCGACTTGTCTTCATCCAACTTTTTCTTGTCCCAAAGGTGCATTGTTCCACGCAGCATGAACGCGCCCACTATTATGGTCACTATGCCCACCACAATAAATGAAAAGACCTTGATGATAGAATCTAGTTTTGACACTAGTTTATCTCCCTGCAAACCACGTTATTGTATCCTGTGATCCTATGTGTTTCACTGAGAGCTTTTTTTCCTTCTCCAGTATAGACATCAATGTGTTTACCAACTATGTTTGGGCCAACATCAGAGCCGACAAAGACGAGGCCGTCCCAAGGTGCAGGAAGGCTTGGAATCATGACCTTTGAATTTGCAGGAATAACATTCTGATCTATTGCTATCGCACCAACAAGCAGGCCGTCTCCATTGGAGTCACGTGGGCGATCGCTGAAGTGAAATGAATCACCATACCATCCTATATATCTTCCAGAAATCGCTTTGCCCCATCCCTCAATCTTTAAATCTGCAACAAAATCCTCTCTTAATTCGTAAGATGTATCATCCACGGTTATTGTAATTAATTTGCCTACGTAGTCTGTTTCTAATGGTGTGTAATAACCGGTGACGTACCAGCCACCAGTACAATCAGAAAATCCTGAATGTCCAAGTCGATCCTGTTTGATGATGGCATCTGTGATCAAAAACTTGATAATCGGATCGTCTGAAGAGTTCTTCATTCGTAGCAGATCTATTTTTTGCAAATAAGTGATCGCGTCTGCAAACTCTCTGTCAGATACTAGATCGTCCCTCCAATACTGGTGTGTTTCATAGAACCAATCCGGAATGAAAAACTCATCAGCAAAGAGGGGCTGAAGCGTAATCATGGTCAGTATTGGAATGACAAGAAAA
>JBKBQK010000109.1:0-4443 GCA_046292705.1 Candidatus Nitrosotenuis sp.
TCATGGAAAACATCATGGAAAACATCATCATGTTCATCACGCCAAAGAACATCATCATCGGAAAGTCCATTTTATTTTGATCCATGAATTCTTGGAGCTGTTTTTTGTCACCCGTTTTGTATAGCTGGACCATCTGGTTCCACTTTTGCTCCATCTCGTGGACTCGTTGTTGAAGCTCGTTTGCGCCTTTTTCTGTAAGTTGCAACTCGATTTTCTCACCGCCAAAGAGGCCTTTCTTTTTCTCAACTCGGATAAAGCCACGTTCTTCTAGTTTTTCCAGTATCTTGTTTAGCTCTT
Organism: Candidatus Nitrosotenuis sp.; assembly: GCA_046292705.1. Lineage (GTDB taxonomy): Archaea > Thermoproteota > Nitrososphaeria > Nitrososphaerales > Nitrosopumilaceae > Nitrosotenuis. The sequence goes on from JBKBQK010000109.1 coordinate 298, forward strand.
CTGGCTTTATTCCTGTCTTGGCTTGGATCTTGTCAAATTTTTTGGCGCCCTTTTTTATGGCCCCTAAAACAATTACGTCCTTTGGCTCTTCTTCCATGTGTTTAGTTAGATTTTTTACGTATAAAGAATTTTTCGAATACGTTAAAATCGCATTGGTGCCAATCTTATTTATGGAACGAGATCCTCACACAGACGAGCAAATCCGCCAAATCCTGTCACTTAAGAATGTCGCAGTTGTAGGTATGTCAAAAAATGAGGAAAAGGCAGCAAACTATGTGCCAAGATACCTCATAAACCACGGCTACAACGTAATTCCGGTGAACCCTACAACAGACAAAATACTTGAGCACAAGTCGTTTGCGAACTTGGCTGACATTGACCAACAAGTCGATATTGTGGATGTCTTTAGGCCGTCAGAGCAGGTGCTTCCCGTGGTTCAAGAAGCAATAAAACTAAAACCCAAGGTGATATGGCTTCAGGAAGGAATCCACAACAAAGAAGCAGAGGAGCTTGCAAAAAAGGCAGGAATCCAAGTCGTCTTTAATCGGTGCATGCTTGCCGAACACCAGCGGTTGTTCTCATGAGTGCCTCGTTTGATGAATTTTACCGATCTCTTGAAGAGTTGGCCACAACTTACTCAAAAAAAGGCGTCATGGTAAAACTGGTGCCGGATATGGTTGCAAACATAGTGAGAATCATCGACGAAAACACAAGCTCACTTGAGAGGGCAAAAAACGGGCTAGAGGAGGTATCTGAGCTTTCGTACGCTACGGCAGAACACCACCCCTACTGGAATCTACTGTTCCACGCATGCCAGATATCAAAGCTGACACTAGACAAGTGGGATTCGGATCTTACAAAAGAAGAGCTCGACGAAATTGTTTGGTCACTAGATGAGATAAAAAACACGATTTCAAAGCTGAAAGAAAATCCTCGCAGTCATGAATAAATACTTTGGAACGCAAGTTTAGTCGTGGCAATCAAAATAGGAATTATCGGCAAGACAAACACGGGCAAAACGACATTCTTTAATTCCGCGACACTATCCTCATCGGAAATCTCCACCTATCCATTCACTACAAAGAAACCAGAGTCGTCTACTGCATATGCAATCACGCTTTGTGTGCATCCTGAATTCAACATGCACGACAATCCAAAGAACTCAAAATGCGTGGACGGGTGGCGTTACATTCCAATTGAGCTTATTGATCTGCCTGGCTTGATTAAAGATGCGTGGCAAGGAAAGGGCCTTGGCAACCAATTCCTCTCGGTTGCAGCACAGGCAGACGCATTGCTACATGTAGTTGATGTGTCTGGAAGCATTGACTCTTCAGGAAAGATAGCTGCTGCGGGAAGCGGCGACCCGATATCTGATTTTGCAGACATTGAAGAAGAACTGATAATGTGGTATCTGAAAATTCTTGAAGGGAACAGGGACAAAGTCTCAAAGGCAATTCACTTGGGAACAGACAAGATAGTTGCGATAGCAGATCTGTATAGAGGAATAGGCGTCAACAACTATCACGTAAAAGAGGCACTACATGTTGCAGGAATTGAGGACAAGGAATTTGACGAAATAGATTTTCAGGAAAGCAAAAAGTTTGTCACAATCTTACGCAAAATATCCAAGCCTACTCTAATTGTCGCAAACAAGATCGACATAGATGGTGCAGACAAAAACTTTGCACGGCTAAGGGAACGCTACAACGACATGATAGTGGTGCCTGCAAGTGCGGACAGCGAGTTGTCGTTGCGACGGGCAGAGCAAAAAAACCTCATAAAATACTCGCCAGGCTCTGAACAGTTTGACATACTAAAACCTGATGAGCTGAGCCAAAAACAAAAAAATGCACTTGATTTCATCAAAAAAGAAATCATGGGAGAATACATGAGAACCGGCGTCCAATTCGCAATCAATGTGATCGTCTTTAAGTTACTCAAAATGAATGCGGTATACCCGGTAGCGGACGAAGAGCGACTATCCGATAAAAAAGGAAACGTACTGCCTGACCTGATCCTCCTCAAAGACGGGGCAACGGTAATGGATTTAGCAAAAGAGATTCACAGTGATCTCACAAAGGGGTTGCTGTATGCAAAAGACATCAGGTACAACCTGAGGCTTCCCACCACATATCAGTTGCGTGACAGAGACGTCATATGCCTTGTCACTACATCAAAAAAACACTAAGAATCGGCTCTGATCTTTTCTTTTTTCATCCAGATGGTCTTGCCTTTGTGATCAAGCAGAACTATGCTCATCTGAGAAATCTGCCTTCTTATTTTGTCTGCTTCCTGGTATTGTTTTTGTGCGCGTAGCTCAAATCAGTAATTGCCTGTCTCTCTGATTCTGTGAGGTGCTGCACTTGAAGGCCTAGCACATCTAACATTTTCTCAAATTCGGTCAATGCTACGTCTGCAATAGACTTGGTCATTGCCTCAGAAGCAGCTATTCTGTTCACACCCTTGACAAGCTTGAAGAAAGAGTTGATTGCAAGTGCGGTATTAAAGTCGTTTTCAAGTGCAGAATCAAACTCAGCTTTGCATTCTGATACTAGGCTGGATATTTCAGATGTATCGCTTTGGCCCTCAGACATTATCATCTCATAGTATGCAGTTTCGACTTGGCGCCACTTGATGAGGTTTTCTTTTAGGAGGTCTTCGGAGTAGTCTATTGGTTTGGAGTAATGGCCTGAGAGGCAGAACAGCCTAATTATGTTTGGGCCCCAGTTGTCTAACACATGGCGGACTGACTTGATGTTGCCAAGCGATTTTGACATTTTTTCGCCATTGATTGTAACCATTCCTACATGCATCCAGATCTTGGCAAGCGGCTTTTTGGTGACTGCTTCAGTTTGCGCGATCTCATTTTCATGGTGCGGAAAAATGAGGTCGCGACCACCACCGTGTATTTCAAATTCCTCGCCAAGATATCTGAGGCTCATTGCGGAGCATTCAATGTGCCAGCCGGGCCTGCCATTGCCCCACGGACTGGGCCAAGTCGGCTCGTCTTTTTCAAACTTCCAGAGCGCAAAGTCAAGAGGATCATTTTTTGTCTCGTCTACTTCGATCCTTGCGCCAGAAATTAGGTCCTCTATCTTCTTTTTTGAGAGCTTGCCATATTCTGAAAACTTTGATACAGAATAATACACACCATTTTTTGAGACATAGGCTGCGCCCACATTAATTAGGTTCTTTATCAAATCGATCATGTCTGCAATGTGTTCTGTTGCTTTTGGATAGGCCGTGGCGCGCTTGATGTGCAGTCTGTCGAAATCCTCAAAGTAATGTGTGATGTATCTTGTACTGATTTCGGAAGCGCTCGTATTTTCTGTTTTTGCGCGATTGATTATTTTGTCGTCTACGTCTGTAAAATTTTGGACAAAATTTACCAAACATCCTTTTGATTCCAAGAACCTTCTTAGCGTATCAAATACGATTATTGTGCGGGCATGGCCTATGTGGGACTCGTCGTATACGGTTACTCCACACAGATAAATTCGGATCTTGTTTGATGTGATCTCTTTTTCTTGGTTGCTTAGTGTATCAAAGATCTTCATGACTCTCACAGCTTTGGCGGCATTGCCCTTTTGTGTTCGCTTTTTTTGTACATTTGATGGATTTTCTCGATTTTGCTTTTATCTATATCTGTGGCGTCTGCAGTCTGATCTATTGTCATATTTTTATCAATTAGACAATACAGAACAGAGTCTATCTCATCATAGGTAAAACCTATTTCTTCTTCTGCGGTGTGTCCCTTCCACAGGTGTGGGCTGCTTTTCTTTGATATAATTGAGTCTTTGACATTCAAAAATCTAGCAAACTCCCTTATCTGAGATTTGTATAATGAAACAATTGGCAAAATGTCTGCGCTGCCGTCGCCAAACTTGGTAAAGTACCCAATTAGATATTCTGACTTGTCGCTAGAGCCCACTACCAGATAGTTTTTCAGATTTGCGTAATAGTATAGTAGTGCTGATCGAATCCGTGCCCTGAGATTCCCAAGTGCGATTTCTTGTGGCTCAACAATGTTTACAAACTGAGAGTGGATCATGCTGATGTCGATCAATTTGTAATCGATGCCAAGGCTGTCTACCAAATACAAAGCATCTTCGGTTTCTTCTTTTGGCGAGACCTTGCTGTCTGGCA
>JBKBQK010000110.1:0-4373 GCA_046292705.1 Candidatus Nitrosotenuis sp.
ATTGCCTGCAAGCGAGTCCCCAACAAAGATCTTAAGGTCTGGACTGACAACTTTGGTTATTTTTTCAATTTGCTCCATTAGATTCTTGCTTGTCTGCATCCTTCCAGCAGTATCAATTAGGACGCAATCAATTTTGTGCGATTTTGCATAGAGTACTGCATCTCGCGCAACTGCTGCAGGATCTGCGCCGTAATTCTGCGCAATCATCTTTATGCTTAGCCTGTCTGCGTGTTCTTTGAGTTGTTCGATTGCGCCGGCCCTAAAGGTGTCTGCTGCTGCAATAACAACTGAGAGTTTGTTTTGTTTTATGAGGTGCGCAAGCTTTGCAAGTGTGGTGGTTTTACCAGTACCATTTATTCCGACAAAGAGTATAACGCATGGTTCACCTTCGCTCTTTTTTGTTTTGATTTTTTCCAAAATATCGGTTGAGCCAGCTGCATCAAACAAACTCGAGACGGTCTGAATCAAATTGTTTTTCACAAACTCTTCTATCTGCTTTTTGTCCACAGAGGTTCCAATCAATCTCTTTTTTAGATCCCCTTTGATCGAATCGATTACTTCCGTTGCGACATCAGATTCCAGGAGCGCTATCTCAAGTTGAAACAGGACGTCATCTATGTCGCTTTCTTTTAGTTCCTTTTCACTTAGTGTCTTAGCAACATTCGAAAAAGCACTTCGTAATTTATCAAACATTAAAATCACTTTTGTTGCTGGTTTGCGGTTTGCAAAAAGTTGTTCATTTGCTGTTTTAGCTGCTCAAGTCGCATCAAAGCCTCGTGTTTTTGTGCCATTGTCTCGTTGAGGGCTATTTGCAGTTCCTTTATTCTGGATTCAAGATAGTTGATTGCCGAGTCATGATCCTTTTCGACCACTATGCCTGCCCCCACGTCCACCAACACCTTAGGATCCTCGGACATCTTTGCTTTGATGTATGTTCCAAGCCCTACGGGGACAAGCGAGTCCGCCTGCGGGTTTTGTGCTATTCCATTGATAGAGTCTATTGACGCCATTGCTTCACGCAAAAACGTCATGATTGCTCCCTCTTTTTGATCCAGACTGGCGGCATATGATTCTAGAACTTGCATCTGGTAAAGAAATTGTTGGGCCTGTTCTTCGCTCATTTAACAGATTAGTGTTTTAGGAGTCTATAAATGCGTTCATTGTTAATCGCATTTAGATGATCTCAAAAAAACGCGGCAAATTTGTCAGTCCCAAATCAAAATGGATCCAGCCCTACAAAAAAGAATATCCAACAGACAAGCTCAACGTCAAGTTGATGCTAAATGAAAAAATTAAAGGGGATAGAATCGTCGGCCTCAAAGCTCTCATAAAGGCTGGCCAAGTACATCAGCTGCACACACACGACAGCGAGTACGTCATAGTTTATTCACTGAGTGGCAAGTGTTCCGTAACGGTAGGCAGAACAACCAAAACAATTTTGCCGCACATGATGGTCTTTATTCCCCCCAAGGTGCCACACCGCTTTTACAATAAATTCTCAAGACCGTGGGAGGGTGTCGCGTTTGCTATTGGTACCAAATCCAAGATAAACAACGTCTGGATTGAAAGCTGAACAAAAAAGAAGGAAGTTATTTTGCTTTAGAGAAGCGATTCTCTACTTCGTCCCAGTTGACTACATTCCACCATGCTGTCACATAGTCGGCCCTTCTGTTTTGGTATTTGAGGTAGTATGCGTGTTCCCAAACATCTAGACCAAGAAGAGGTACTAGGCCCTCAGTTCTTGGGCTTGTTTGGTTTGGCATCGATTTGTATTCAACGCTTTTGGATTTCGGGTTGAAGACCAACCAGCCCCAGCCGCTGCCTTGGATTGCTATGGTCTTTGTCGAGAATTGTTCTTTGAACGCGTTGAAGTCACCAAATGTCTTCTTTATTGCGTCTGCTACTGCGCCTCCGGGTTGGCCACCTCCATTTGGTTTCATGTTGTTCCAGAATAGCTTGTGGTTGTCGTAGCCACCGCCATGGAAGTTGATTGCGCCACGTACTGCCTCAGGTACTGAGTTTATGTTTGCCAGTACGTCTAGCAGGTCTTTACTTTGAAGTTCGGCTGGAAGTTTGTCCCATGCATCATTGAGACCGTTTGTGTAGGCCTGATGGTGTTTTGAATGATGAATCTCCATTGTTTTTGCATCAATGTGTGGTTCTAATGCATCGTAAGCATACGGGACTTGAGGAAGTGTGAACTTTCCCATGTGAGCAGTGACAAGTGTTCATAATTTAATGATTGTGTCTGAATTTGCACAGACTTGAACAGACATAAAATGTAAATTGAATCACTAAATACCAAGATGGGGTTGCTTGCAAAATTAGCTTTCTGCTTTTCGGTAATCATTGTTTGCATATTGGTGGCCTCGCAAGAGATACAACAAGAGCCAGACTTGGGGATACTCTTAGACAAGAGCTCAAAGTATGTTGGAGCAACATACACGCATGGCTTGGGGTACAACGGGAACGGCATCAAAGTAGCAGTAATTGACACCGGTGTCGACTATACACATCCGGATCTTTTTGGTTTTGGCCCAGGTGGAAAGGTAATTGGTGGATTTGATTTTATTGAAAACGACGACTCACCGCTAGATACAAACGGTCACGGCACCGAAGTTGCAGGCATCATTGCTGCAGACGGCAAGATGCAGGGAATCGCGCCAAGGGCCAAAATTTTTGCGTACCGAGTATCCGATACGGGCGAATCGGTGTCCTCCGATCTCATAGTAAAGGCAATAGAGCGTGCAGTCCAAGACGGTGCAGACATCATCAACATCAGTCTTGGAGTAAACAGAACAAACGACAAGATCGAAGACGCAATCAACTATGCGGTAAGTAAGGGAATCGTAGTAATTGCAGCAGCAGGCAACAGTGGTCCGGATCCTAAAACAATTGGGAGCCCGGGAAAAGACCCACATGCAATCACAGTAGGTGCCACCTACAACAATCTGACTGCAAGCCTCGTTGCAACACTCAAAATAGACAGCAAACGACTAGAGGTACTTCCTATGATGGGCACCCAACCGCTTTCGCAACCAATCGAGTCCCAAATTATTTTTGGCAAGTATGGAAGAGAAATTGACCTCAAGGATATCGATGCTACAAACAAAATTCTGTTAATTGAGCGCGGCAGTGACAATAAAGATGAGTTAATTTATTTTTCCGAAAAAGAGAAAAACTCTGCCAACGCCGGTGCAAGAGCAATCATAGTATACAACAACGAGTCTGGAATTTTTCTTGGGGATTTGAAAAACAAATTGGAAGGGCCAGACTACAAGCCAAGAATTCCTGCAGTCTCCATGTCAAGGGAGGATGGCCTGCTCCTCAAATCCATGCTTGAAAACAAGACGATTGGAACACTAAACACATTTTATCATCCGGATTTTGTTTCCTTTTTTAGCTCACGGGGCCCAGTCTCTCCGTTTTACATTAAACCCGACCTTGTTGCGCCTGGAGTTTTTGTCAATACGACTTCGATTTTTGGAGGATACAACCTCACAAGTGGAACCAGCTTTGCTGCACCACACGTCTCAGGAGCTGCTGCAATTCTGCTTCAAAAAAACAAGAATTTGACGCCGCAAGACATAGCCTCCATAATTTCAACCACCGCAGACCCCATAGCGGACACATTTGGAACCAGATTTACTCAGGATACAAGCGGCGTTGGAAGGCTCAACATAACAAAAGCATTCAACGCAAACATGATCATCCTTCCGCGCTTTGCTGTTTTCGACCTGTCGCCTTTTACTAAAACACAAAGTGCAATCTTTGAGCTAAAGACAATCGATAGCACAAAACCCAAGATCCAAGTAAGCACTGACTTTGAGCAGAATGTGGCGAGCTTTGCATATCATATAGAGGGCAACAAGTTGCGCCTAAACGCAACACTCGTGGATCATGCCGTTGGCCAGTACGAAGGCTACCTGGTTATCTCTGATGACAAAATGGCCTATCGCGTTCCAGTCCTGCTCAGGGTCGCCGACGGCTCAATTGATGTAAAGGAAGAAAACGGTAGGTTAGACTTTACGATAAATTCGCAAAGAGAGTGGTCGTATGCAAAGATCACAATCTTCAATACGGATTCTAGATTCGTCGACAGTGTATCTATAACTCCACATAAAAGCGTCCCTATTTTCATACGTGACACTGGCACATACTGGGTGCAGGCAGAGCTAAGATCAGCTCAAGAAACGGTAAATCTTTACAGTACGATTATAGTGACATCCCCCCATCTAGGTCAAAACATCATCGATGTAGACATGCCAATGCAACAGCTAATGCTCATCTTTGCGGTCGGCGTAATTGTTGTCGCAGTAGGCTTGATAATTAGGCGATGATTATGGTTTTGGGCCTGCGTCTATGATTTCTGG
>JBKBQK010000111.1:0-4338 GCA_046292705.1 Candidatus Nitrosotenuis sp.
CCCGCCTACAACCCGGTGAAGCTACATAAGGTGGACGAACAGTCCATCATCTTCCATCGGGGAGAGAAGACCCCGTGGAGTTTTACTGCAGCTTGTGCTTGCGGTATAGTAGACATTGCATAGCGTATCTGGTAGCCATGCTTAACTTCCTCTGGGAAGTTAGGAAGCGTCGATGTAACACCAGACTCTGTTTGCAGTATCGCTTATCAGGTGAAGACCTGAGACACGTGCAGGTGGGCAGTTCGGCTGGGGCGGCACCCCTTTGAAAAGATATCAAAGGGGCCCAAAGTTCAGCTCAAACGGGTCAGAAATCCGTTGAAGAGGGCAAAGCCAAAAGCTGGATTGACTGGATCTCCAAACGCACGGGATCCAGAGACGAAAGTCGGGCTTAGCGATCCTTCGTGTGCCCACTATTGGGGCCCGGAGGTGACAGAAAAATTACCCCAGGGATAACAGGCTCGTCGCGGGCGAGAGCTCCTATCGACCCCGCGGTTTGGTACCTCGATGTCGGCTTTTCCTATCCTGGTCCTGCAGCAGGGGCCAAGGGTGAGGCTGCTCGCCTATTAAAAGGGAACATGAGCTGGGTTTAGACCGTCGTGAGACAGGTCGGTCTCTGCCTGATGGAAGCGTGGCTATCTGAGGGGAAGTTGCTCCGAGTACGAGAGGAACAGAGCAGCGTGGCCACTGGTTTACCGGTTGTCTGACAAGGCAGGCCGGGCAGCTAAGCCATTTGGGCTAAGTGCTGAAAGCATCTAAGCACGAAACCCTTCCCGAGACAAGATAGCCCTTCTTACGATGGAGGTCGGCAGTAGAAGACTGCGTTGATAGGATGGAGGTATAGATCACAAGCTTCGGCGAGTGGTGAGCCTGCCATTACTAATAGACCAACGCACTGGTTAGCCACATTACATAGAGACTATGCGCGATGATTTTTTAATTTTGAGCACACCTAGTGTGAATTATGTGCACGACTTTGCATTATAATTTTGTTTAGTGAACAAATAATTCAATTATGAAATTCATAACATTCTCTGAAAACTAAACTATACTTTTTATAGTTAATTTTCAAAATAGTGTTAGTGGTTACAGCAGCAATCATTGACGACGACAAAGACACAGTGGAAGTGTTTGCGGAATACCTCAAACTGTTGGGTGTAAGGGTGATTGCAGTCGGATATGATGGTAAGCAGGCCGCTGAGATCTACAAAAAATACACACCGGATGTCTTGTTTTTAGATATACTGATGCCAGAATATGACGGAATTTATGGCCTCAAAGAGATCAGAGCAATGAACCCGCACTCCAATGTCATCATAATAACTGCGGACATGAACAAGTATATCGAAGACCGATTAGAAGACCTGCATCCAACTGAAATTATCTTCAAGCCTTTTGATATGGACAAGCTAAAAAGAGTGCTTGAGGAAATTAAAAAACCAAAGAGTACTGGGTTTATGGCAACAGATGCAAAAAGGGCGCTTGTAAGCTTCACTATAACAGAAACGCTTTTGGAGCTGAGTCCATCGGCTTCAAACGAGATGGGTGACCGCCTTTACACCAAATACAATTGTTATTTTTCTGACTGCCTTGAACACCCAGAATATCTCAAAGACATACTCTATGAGATATTTGGAGAAGGCTCGTCATCCGTAATAAAGACAATTAAAGACAAACTCAAAAAATTCGAAGACCAACAACCAATATCCAATTTTCTTTCCGTTCTTGCTAAATAACTTGCAAACTCGGACATCGTCACTCAGTAAGGTTCTCCCCCTATCGCTACTGGCAATAGTTACAGTTGCAGTAATTGCTGCAAATTATTTTGGCCAAATGTATGCCCTACTGACTTCAGATTTTGCAAATCTATTCATTACCACTCCTTTACTGTTTACGTCAATCGTGTTTTTGATAAGAGATGGAGGACGTGGTGATCTTGGTAAAGCGTGGGTGTGTTTTACAGTGGTTGTCATACTGTGGTTTGTCGCCGAACGCATCTGGATGGTTTACGATCTGACGGATGGTCGTGATCCGTGGCCATCAGAAGCGGATTATTTTTGGCTGGCAGGATATCCGATTTATTTCGTATTTACTTTTTTTTATCTAAAACAATTTAGAAGATCGATTTCAAAGACATTAATGTTTTCTGCATCTGCAGTCACTGTGTTGATAGCTGGATTTTTAACAAGCTCGATTTTTGAAAAAAATTCGTTCAGCTTTGAAGCAATACTTGGCATTGCATATCCAGTACTGGATACTGTGTCAATTACTCCAATAATAATTGGGCTTGTTTTGTTCTTCAGAGGACAGGTGAGCTTTTTGTGGTCATGTCTATTTATTGGAATGCTCTGCTTTGTTGTAGCTGACTATGGTTTTCTTTTTTTTTCATTGGATCAAGAATACTATAGTGGTCATGTGATCGATATACCGTATCTTTGGGCGTATCTTTTCTTTTTGTTTGGCACTAATAATTATGCCAAAATATTTAGAATACGCAGCAAAGATAACAGATTCAACGATCAAGAAAAGCTTAGATGATCTTTGAAATTTGTGCCCAATAAGGTTTTAAGCTTACCAACTTTTTTATGCTGGAGGCGACTTTGTACCGTGTTGGTCGAATCCTTACAGCACCAGTTTTATGATTCAAAATGCAAGCAACTCACAGCAGAAAAAGAGATCCGATTCGCAGGAATAATTGACGAGGGCGGCCAGCTGGTTGCAGGAGGTTTTAAGGAAGGACTCGCGCCGCTTGAAGGCGACGAGTCAAAATTGAGCGGATTTATGGAGTTTGCTTCAAGAATCTCACTCCGAAAGGAATTCGACAAAACACTAGGACCAATAAACTACATTGCTGCAAGACGGGACAGGCTGGTCCTGATAAGCTTCCCGTTTCCAGTCACCAAGTTTGTACTATTAATATCTGCGGAACCCACAGTGGACATTGAGAGGCTTGCAAGTAAGGTAATGACCATCTTCAAAGACCTGCCGTCGACTGGCCGATTTGATTTTGAAAAAAGCTAACTTTTTCTAGCTAGAGTATGAGGGTATGATATGAACGAAGCATATGTTTTACTAAATGTCGATTATAAGGAACAAAAAAATATAATCGAGCAAGCAAAAAAGGTGCCGGCTGTCAAAGAAGTCAAGACAGTGTACGGAATTTATGATATTTTGATAATCCTGGAATCCGACAACATGCAGGAAATAAAGAATGCAATAGATGTCAACATACACAACATAGATGGAATCAACAACCTGACCTCCCTCATTTCAGTGAAATAATTGGTCCAAGAGTATGAAGTAATTGTAGTTGGAGCAGGGCCCGCTGGTCTGTCTGCAGGAATTTTTGTTGCAAGACAGAAAGCATCATGTCTTGTAATATCAAAAGATCTAGGAGGACAACTAAACCTCATACCAAAACTTGAGAACTATCCTGGTATGATGATGTCAAGCGGCCCGCTTTTGGCAAAGACACTTGAGAATCAATATCTGGTGCTCGGAGGCGAAATGACGTATGATACTGTAGAAAAAATCGATGAAATCGAAGGTGGACTCAAAGTAAAATCAGCTCGTTCAGAATATGTGGCAAAAGCAGTAGTCCTTGCCCCAGGTAAGGTGCCAAACAGCCTCGGTGTTGCAAATGAAAGTCAGTTTGCAAACAAAGGCGTACATTATTGTACAAAATGTGATGCCCCGTTCTACCAGGGCCGTACCACTGCGACAGTTGGTGTGGGTGGATATCTCTTAGAGTCAGGAATCTTGCTTTCACGAATGGCATCAAAAGTATATTTGATCTACAAAGGTGGGGGACTAGGTGGAGACAAAGACATGATAGAGGCAATCAAGAAAAAAGAAAACGTTGAGCTGATTCCAAACACATCAATCAAATCGATTTCCGGCAACAACACCTTACAGCAGCTTACACTAGTGGATAACTCTGGTGTTGAAAAAACGATCAATGTTGATGGGCTCTTCATAGAAATGGGCTCAAAGATCAATTTGGATTTTGTCAAACACTTGGTGAGCATTAACCAGAAGGGTGAAATCGAAATCTCTGATGGAGGCAAGACATCACATCCAGCAATATTTGCAGCAGGCGATGCGACAAACATTCCATACAAGCAGATTGTTGCTGCTTGTGGTGACGGCGCAGCAGCAGGCCTGTCCGCATTCAACTACATTGAGAAGCTAAAAGGCAAGCCTGGAATCCGGGCTGACTGGAAAAAGACCATCGGCGATACCGTATTTCACTACTGAGCTGATAACAATCAATTAACTTTTATTTTCAACACTTCTTGGTAGTCTTATGGGTAAACAAACCGAACCAAACGTAATAGGTGT
>JBKBQK010000112.1:0-4335 GCA_046292705.1 Candidatus Nitrosotenuis sp.
CGACTTTAAGACTGCAGAAAGAATGCTCAAGCCGGTACTTGATAAAATTCAAAAGATCATAGAAAAGAACAACGGCACATTCAGTTTTTCAAGAGAAGAATCTAAAAAGACGCGAGAGGGGTAACTTTGAAGTTCCAGCTTCGTAAATGCCCAGAGTGCAAAAAATACACACTCAAAGAGCAGTGCCCTCAATGTGATTCCAAGACTGTAACTGCACACCCAGCTAGGTTTTCACCAGATGATCGGTACGCGCGTTACCGCATAATGGACAAATTCAAAGAAAGCTAAGATATTCTTATACTCTTGATTCGTGCGCTTTCAATATCTAGGGGGCGCGCCGTTAGATCTGTTTGAAGTCCGCCAATTTTGTCTACTACATCTTTTCCTTCAATTACTTCGCCAAATATTGTATATTGGCCGTCAAGCCATGGTGCGTCGCCAAGCATTATGAAGAACTGTGAGCCTGCGCTGTTGATGTTTTTGCCGCGCGCCATGGATACGATGTACTTTGTGTGTTTGAGATCGTTTATTTCGGCGTCAATGCTGTAGCCTGGGCCGCCTGTTCCCCATGTTCCCGGGGGACCATCGATGGTGTTCGGATCTCCACCCTGAATGACGAATCCTGGCTCGATTCTGTGGAACAGAGTACCATCATAAAAGTTCGTGTTTGCAAGCTTGACAAAGTTTTCAACTGTTTTTGGAGCAATTTCTGGCTTTAGTGCTATTACAATGTCACCGAATTTGGTCGAGATTGTAGCTATTGGTGTGTTTTGTGTCCTGACATCACTTTGAATGTCTTTTTCTGGCTGCTCAGTCGTCGAATCTTGTTGATTGTAATCCTTGTTTATTTCATAAATTAGGACACCGTTGATTGGTCCGGAGTCACTTCGCAAAAATCCAGAAGACATGTATGCCAGTTTGAAGGGACCGTTTCCATCCTTTGGGAATTTGATGTCATCTATGTAAACGGGTGTGAAACCAGATACATACGTATTTGCCTGCTTTTGGTTTACCAAGTCGATATAGGCATAGGTAGTAAATGGAATCATCTTTCCTAGCGTCGTCTCATCCCAAAATTCCGGCGTGGGGCTGAGGCCGTCATCGTACAGGTATCTTTCCACTGGAGCACCAGCGATTCTCATAAACCACTGCTTTTTGCTTTCGTCTCCCCCTCCTTGAACCATATACAGCGCTGGATCTTCGCTGTTTATTCTCTGGGCGGCAACATAAACCAGAACATAATCTGCGTCCATTTCTTGCAATATCTGCCAAGCTTCATCAGGGGTGCTCAGAAATACTTGAGCCATCTGTTTGATTCTCCAGTCAATCAGCGTTGCGTTATCTGCAATCGAGCGTCGCTCACCAAGTGTTGTGATCCAGTATCCGTAATCCCACCATGAAGCGACCACTGCATCTTCAGTAGTGTTTTCTTTGAGCCACTGCATTGCATCAAGCCAGTCAGTGGTAGCTATGTTGTAGTTGCTTCCTCCATTTAGGATGGTCGGTGGTGCTTTGCTACCATTTATCCAGTTGGCACTCACCGGCACCATCAATGGGATAATGAGCAAAATTGCGATTATAACAGAATACGAGATTTTCAAAGTTCTTGGATGCGCTCTGATTATTTTCTTGTTTTCCTGTCTGTCTTGCCTAAAGATGTGTTTTGTAATCATTGCAAGGCCCACAGATCCAAGTATTACAAGGGAAAGAGAGGAGAATAATTCTAGTCGTATGAATGCAGAGCTGATATAGACTCCGAGGAGTCCGAATATCAAAGCAAAGATCTGTGCGTCCCGCTTGTCATTTGATTCATTTAGGAGGTTCTTGAAGATGAGCCACACTCCTATTGCTGCAAATATCATGAATACGGAGTGAAACAGGAAGGACTGGAAGATGTTGGTTGTTGCATGTTCTGCGACAGAATCGACTAGCGGATCAACAGTAGTCAAAAATGGATTTATTGCATTCAGATATCTGAAGCTTGGAAGGCCAAGCATGTTTGTGCTCAGTATTCCGATTCCTGCAGCAATTACGGCAATCAAGAACAGAGCGGTGTTTCTCTTTCTTTTTTCCTCCGGGCTACGGCTTTGGATAAAAGAAGAGACTACAATGAAGATGGTCGGTCCTATTATCATAAAGCCGCTTGCCTTTGTGAAAAACCCAAGGCCTGGCCTTTCCATTGGCGCCAAAGATATTGCAAGGCCTAGGACAAACACAGGTACTGCCCACCTAAGGAAGTTGGTGTCCTTTCTTACAAACGGCAACGATAGTATGAATAGTCCTAGCGGCAGCACAAGAAAGTCGGTTCCGCCCCATGCAGAAAATGCAAAGCCAAGGAATATTCCTGCACCAATTAATTTAGCAAAGGCGACTTTGTGCGATGATGATTTGATTCCGCTCAAAAACAGGTACGCTTTAAGAATACCGAAAAACAGTCCTAGCGGCTCCGATTTGAACCATCCTAGGGTACCCCTCGTAATTATTGGAAGCGAAATAGAGTAAAGCAGGGACGCAAACAGTCCTGCAGTAGTACCACCTATGACTCTGACTAGTGCAAAAACTACAATCGCTGTAAGTGAGCCAAAAACAACCGGCAGTATGATGGTAAACCCGTACAAGTCAGAGCCGCCTCCAAAGGCCGAATAAGTGACGGCCGCAGTTATGTGCAGCATGACTTGGGATGTTCCTGCCACGTCTCTGCCAAACGGATACCAGCTCATGTCGTCGTGCCACGTAAAGTACTCTTGGATTCCGTTTTCTACAATGAATTTGGTTGCTCTATAGTTGAAGAAGGGATCGAATTCGTTTAACTGGAATCCATATTCTGCTTGCTGCGATCTTATCATCGCAGATATTGAAAATGAAAGCGAAAGAATCCCTATAATTAGTAGGTGGTGTAGGTAAAAATCAAAGCTTCCTACGGAAAATAGTTTTTTGTTAGAAATCAATTGCTTTTTTCCCAGAAGATGTGCTTATTACTCTTTTGGGTTTTTTGATTTAAGTATGCTCAGAGTTTGATCTGCAAGTTTTGCAACAAGTAGAAAAATTTAACTTTGAGATCCAGTAAGTGGTGGTTGTAACTTGATTTTAGAAAGTCCTGCATTCAAAGACGGTGGAGAGATTCCAAAAAAATACGGCTACAAAAACGACAACATCAGCCCACCACTTAAGATAAGAGACGTTCCATCTGGCGCTAAATCATTAGTGTTGATAATGGATGACCCAGACGCAATGGGCGCTGTAGGCAAATTGTGGGTTCACTGGATCGTCTGGAATATCGATCCGAAGACTTTAGAAATTGCTGAGGCTTCTGTGCCGCAAGGCGCAATTGAGGGAACAACTGACTTTGGTGCAGTTGGATATGGTGGCCCTGCACCCCCAGACAAGAGACATACATACATTTTCAAGTTGTATGCGCTAAATTCAAAGATCTCATTACCAAAAGGCGCCAACAAAAAGCAGGTCGAAGATGCAATGCGGGATCACATAATAGCACAAACTTCGTTGTGTGGCACTTTTGCACCCTGATTCCGCAAAAATCTGAATTCATTCTAATACTATTTTATTATTTGAGACAGAGATTATGGAGCCGCCAATTTTTTTTATTTTTGATTTTAGCTCTTTGTCCATTGTAGCTACCGTGCCTCCAGATTTTTTCACATAAGCCGCGATTGATTCGTCTGCAAGAGTTCCACCCAATTCGATTCTCCCAAATGACTTGATGAGTTGTAATGTGGAGTCAATTTCATGTTTTTTTTCTTGTGCGGTTCCAAGTTTTGTCAGCTCAGAAATCACGACATCAGGTACTACAAATCGTATATTTCCTATTTCGGTTTCAAGTGAGGAAAGATTTTTGATCCTATTGTTGGCTATGTGAATGAGAAAACTGGTGTCGCATATGATGTCAACCAACTACACCTGCTCCAATTAGTCTCCATCTATCCTCTATTTTGCGGCTCAGCGCCACGTTGCTGTTCTCAAAAATGCAGACGGGCCTTTTGAACTGCACGTCGATTTTTCCATCTTTAACTTTGTTTACCTTGGCAAGAACCGGTGCAGTTCCGATGTTGAGCCTCAAAGATTCTCCTACTTGGATTGGGGTTACTTTGATATCGTTAATTGTTCCCACTGCAGAATCAAAGAGATTTATTTCTAATTGTGCGCTAGTTGAATTTTCAGGAAGTGTTTGGGGTTTGCCTATGACAGAACCCACAAGTGAGTCGCGTGTTGTGATAGATGGTTAAAGTTTTGTTGCGATTTGTACTATGCCGCCAGGTTTTAAGGTTTGTACTATTACTGGTGCTGTGCCAAGTGAGGCGATTTTGGTTGGAATTT
>JBKBQK010000113.1:0-4321 GCA_046292705.1 Candidatus Nitrosotenuis sp.
ATTAACTTGCTTCCATCTAAGTGATTACCGGATTTGAAATCATATTTTGAATCAAATCTGGATTTCATTGTTTCATTTGGAAGGCCTCCAGGATGGCCGATAAACTCCCTGTCCTAAAGCATTAGGACTTTTCCGCTCGCATTTGTAACAGAACCTCCAGTCAGTATTTCTTTCCTTGAGATTGCCTTTTTTGCAGGATTTTCGCGTAGTCAGAGTTGATTTCTTTTATTAAATTTAGGGTGTTGTCTTTGATTAGATCAAGATTTGGAATTACACAATGTCCGCCTATAAAGCCGGGAAACATTTTTGGTCGATTTCCCAAGTATTTGTGAATCTCATCTGCAAAAGACCACATCTCATCATAATCGACTTTGTGTTTGATGGCAATCATGTTACTTAGCTGAGAATAAGTGATTAACCATCCATAGTATGATGTATCCACTATTATTTTTGCAAGCTCAAGTGTTACTGGGTTTGTCATTTGTTTTGCCTTTACTTTACATTTTCTCATAAGATTTACAAATTCTTTTGAGGCCCATTTTGCATTTGGGGCGTCTGGCTCTATTGCAAAGAATTTGGTGTAACGCCTCAGATCGTAAAACATTCTTTTGTGAACACCTCGTGTAGCACTATATACCACAGGTATTGGAATTACTGATTGGATTGTTTTTGTTGTTCCTGGACTTATAGTACTATGAATTACTATTCCTTGTGGTTTGAATTTTTCATATAGTAATAATACATTCTGGTTAAATTTTTTTGTAAAAGGAATACAGATATGCAAGAATCGAGTTTGCAGATTTTCTATTTTTTTGATTTTTTTGTTATCAACTAATTTTGGATTGATATCATAACCTATCGCAAGAGTAGATTTTGAAATGAGTTGAAAAATTGGGTTTCCTATCTCACCAAGTCCAGCTACTACATCTTTTTTTGGCATAACAGGTTTTGGTCACAACCACTCCTAAATTAATGATGGTGTTTGAAGACAGAATTGGGAATAGGAATCGCCAGAACTAAGCTTATTTATTACAATTCTAGTTAGTGTGATTATGTTTGAAGGAAAAAAAATACTCATAACAGGTGGAACAGGTTCGTTGGGGCGGGCTCTTACAAATCGTCTTTTAAAAATGAAGGTCGATACTATCAGAATATACAGCAGAAATGAAAACAACCAAGTCCGAATGGACTCTGAGCTAAAAGATGACAGGCTTAGGTTTTTTGTAGGTGATGTAAGAGATTATCCAAGGCTTGCAAGAGCGCTAGAGGATGTCGATATTGTTTTTCATGCAGCGGCACTAAAACACGTTCCTGTGATTGAGTACAATCCATTTGAGGCCATCAAAACTAACGTTATGGGGACTCAAAATCTAATTGATGCATGTTTACATGAAGATGTTGAAATTGCAGTAGCAATAGGAACTGACAAAGCGGTTTCTCCGCTTAATACGTATGGCGCAACCAAGTTGCTAATGGAAAAGCTCTTTGTTACAGCTGATCATTATTTAGACTCAGAAAGACATAGAACAAAATTCATTGCACTCAGATATGGGAATGTCCTTGGTAGCAGCGGCTCAGTAGTGCCCAAATTTGTTCAACAAATAAAAAATAAAGAGAAACTGACTTTGACTGATCCTAGGATGACCAGATTTAGTATAACGATGGATGAAGCACTTGATTTTATTTTAGAGTCTACTGAACTTGGTGCTGGTTCAGAGATATTTATACCAAAATTGCGTGCTTATTCGATTACAGATCTTAAAGACGCTCTCTTTGAGTTGTTTGGAAAGACAAAAGAAGAGTATATTGGCATACGATCTGGAGAAAAATTGCATGAAAGTCTGATAAATCTTGATGAAATTTCCTACACTTATGAAATTGATGACAAATACGTCATCGTAGATCCTTTCAATCCAAAGAAGATTAAGAGAGCATATGAGAAAAAGATGAAAAAAGTAGAGATGACAACATCTTATTCCTCAGATAAAGTAGAAAAAATTTCAAAGACGGAGTTAAAAGCCATCATAACCAGAGCTGGTTTTAACAAAATTAGTTAAGATGAACGATGCTAAATTTAACAATCCAGCGCATGTTTTTGTCATAGCTGAAGCAGGTTCTAATTGGAAATGTGGAACCTACGATGAAGATTTGAAAAGAGCGTGCCAACTCATCGATGTTGCGGCAAAAGCTGGAGCTGATGCAGTAAAATTTCAAACGTATCGTCCCGAAACTATCTACGTCCCAGATGCTGGTACGAGTCAGTATCTTTCCGAACATGGAATAAATGAAAGTATCAATGATATTTTTAGACATCTTTCAATGCCTTATGAGATGATACCGGAATTAGCAAAATATTGCAGGCAGAAAAATATCATGTTCATGTCTACACCGTTTTCTGTTTCTGATGCAAAAGAAGTTGATCCACATGTTGAAATTCATAAAGTCGCATCCTTTGAGATAAATCACGTGCGCCTCTTGGAATTTTTGGCAAAAACCAAAAAACCAATTTTGATCTCTACTGGTGCGAGCAGTTTTGATGAGATTGATTTTGCTGTTAAATTAGTTACAGATTCAGGAAACTCTAACATTGGTCTGCTACAATGTACTTCCAAATATCCTTCGCCAATAGAGTCTTTGAATTTAGGGGTAATACCTGTTATGAAAAAAAGATACAATGTTCCCATTGGCCTTTCTGATCACAGTATGGATCCTATTATTGGACCACTTGTTGCCGTCGGACTTGGTGCCACAGTAATTGAAAAACATTTCACGTTGGATAGAACTCTGCCTGGGCCGGATCATCCATTTGCTCTTACTCCAAGTGAGCTTGAATTGATGGTAAAGATGATTAGACTTGCTGAAAAAGCAAAAGGAAGTGGAGAAAAAAAGATACTCGAAGAAGAATTAGAATTGAGGCAATTTGCCACAAGAGCCCTTCAAGCAACAAAAAATATCAAAAAAGGTGATGTTCTCAAAGAGGGCCACAATTTTGATGTTCTAAGGCCTGGCAACAGAACACGTGGTATAGAGGCCAGATTTGTATTAGAAGTTAATGGGAAGAAGGCCGCAAGAGACTACAAAGCAGGAGAGGGAATAACTGATTTTGAATGATTTTAGGCGAATTTATTGACGTATTTTATTATTTTAGAGATATCAGATTGGCTTAGGTTTGGATGAATCGGTATAGATACTATTTTGTTTGATATATTTTCTGTTACTGGTAGCATTATGCTATTTTTGTAGAAACTCATTTTATGAATTGGTTTGTAATGTATGCCTGATTCTATTCCATTTTGATGCATTTTTTTCATAAATTTTTGACGATCTTTCACCATTATCCAATAAAAGTGATATGAGCATTCTTGGTTAAATGGCATTTTGTGTTCGGCTTGAATTTCTTTAAAGTACCTTTTTGCAATTTTTTTTCTAATGTTATTTAGCCGATCTAGTTTTTTTAATTGTATTAAGCCGATTGCTGCAGAAAATTCATTGAGATAATAGTTCCAACCAAGATGTTTTACATCATATATTGGGCCTTTTCTGTTTGTTATACCACACCAACGGCGTGAACGGAGGATATCAGCCATTTTTTTGGATTTTGTGTTAATTGTGATTGCCCCACCTCCAGGCATGGCAAGATTCTTGACGGGATGAAAACTAAAACAGACAGCAGTACCATGCGTGCCTATTTTTTTATTTTTGTAAGTCGTTCCACAGGCGTGTGCTGCATCTTCTACAAGGATAAGATTATGTTTTTGACAAATTGATTTGATTTCGTCCATGTTACATGGCATACCGCCAAAATGAACTGGCAATATCACCTTAGTTTTTTTTGTAATAGCTTGTTTTATTTTAGTGACATCTATACAAAGTGTCTGTGGGTCTACATCAACAAAAACTGGGATGCCACCATTATACGTTACTGCATGAGCAGTAGATACAAATGATAACGACGGCATGATAACTTCTTTATTTTCAATGCCAAAAAGTAAAAGTGCCAGATGAAGAGCTGCCGTTCCACTGTTTACGGCAATGCAATGATCTGATCCTATGTATTTTTTGAATTCGTTTTCAAATTTTAAAACATAACCAGTGCCAGCCCCCGAAGCCCAAAAATGACTTTGTAGTACTTTTTTTGTAGATATTTCTTCTTGAATTCCTACCGATGGATCAAATAATTTTATTCTTTTTTTCATGTTATTATTGGTGAATTAAAATTAGCATATCTTGGTAGTATGTAGTATTTTTACCACAATTAGGGTTTGATATATAATTAGTGTTTTTTTCGTAGATGAAGTAACAACTGCATACCATATTCATC
>JBKBQK010000114.1:0-4290 GCA_046292705.1 Candidatus Nitrosotenuis sp.
CTAGTTTCAATGTCGCTGACTACTGCCTGGGCGTCTTCTTGAATTTGTTTTAGCTTGGTGTCTATTTCCTCAGATGATTTTGCGGAGCTTTCTGCAAGTCGTCTCACTTCATCTGCGACCACTGCAAAACCACGTCCTGCCTCGCCTGCACGGGCTGCCTCGATTGCCGCATTGAGTGCCAACAGATTTGTCTGGTCTGCAATCTGTCTTATGACATCCAGTACTGCTGTGATCTCACTTGTCTTTTGAGCGAGCTCTCGTACTTTTTGCGCAGAACCGTTTGTTACCTTGATTATCTTGTTCATTCTCTCTCCTGCCTCTTTTGCTGATTCAGAGCCCTTCTCTGAGAGGCTGCCTACCTTTCTTGTCACCTCAAATGACTCGACTGCATTTGCCGCAAGCTCGTTCATTGTGCTAGAGAGCTCCTCTACGATCTGCCTTGATTTGGCAAGGTTCTGCGCTTGCGACTGTGAACCCCTTGAAACTTGGTCTACTGTGGATGCAATTTGTTGGACCGATGAACTCAGTTCGTTTCCGGAGGCGGCGATCTGTTGTGCGCTTGAGGATACCGATTGGGCTGCATAGTTGACTTCAGTGATTATCCCTTTGAGGTTTGTCACCATGTCTTCTTCTGCTGTAAGTAGCCTGCCAATCTCGTCGTTGGATTTTGACTTGCCTACCGACACGGTAAGATCGCCTTGACTTAGCTTGGTTGCTACTTCCGTTGCTTTGATGATTGGTTTGGTAATTGTGCGTGAGATAAAGAACGCAAAGATGCCTACGCCTACATTGACTATGACGCCTAAAACCACTGCTTGAAATGCTATGGAATCGAGTAGTTCTTTTGCCTCGGAGCCGCCCATCTTTTCGGCAAGCTGATTTGCCGACGTGTATCCGCCAATAGATATTACTACTACGGAAACGATGGCGATCGCATTAAAGAGTAATTGTAATTTCCAGTTCAGTGAGCCAAATCCTTTGAACATGTAGTAGATTTTTTGGAGGCCGAGATTATAGGTACAAGTATGTTTGCTCTAAACGAAATATTTTCTAAAAATCACGCATATGTGGAGGGGGACGTAGTTATTGTAAAATTACCCAGTTATTATTAGTACGGTACTGTACCGTACATTATGATTCACTGCGAATATTGCACAAAGCAGTTCGTCGAGTCCCTCAACGGCCTGACGGAAAAAACACTACACGAGATACTTCATGGACCAGAACTGGTCAATGAGTAGCTACTTCTTTTTTATCTTATTTTGGTCCGAACCTTTTATTATCAATGATCAGACATAAGACTGGTGTCAACAAAAAAACAAACTAAGGAAAAGTCATCCGGTATCACACTCAGCAAAAAAGACTCCAATGCGCTAGTCAAAAAGATAGGCGCTGTATCTGATTCCACAAAGGCGCTCTCAAAGGAGCTCAAATCGATGTCAAAGATCTTTGCTGACAATCAGAAGATTCTCGTCTCAATGAAGGACATGATTGACTCACTTACGAACACTCTTGAGCAGATTCAAAAACAATCAAAGCAGATAAACATCATCGAAGAAGACACACAAAAGCTGTTTTCAGGACTCAACCAAGTTCGGGTGCAGGCAGGATTGATTACAAAGGTGAGCGAGCAGGCAAACAGACTCCAAGAACAGGTAAACAGGATAGGCCAGGCGCAAAAAGAGGCGCCAGACCCACAAAGCATCATGAAGGCAGTGGAGGAAAGCAAGAGCTCTATTCAAAACAATACCCACATGATAATCAAAATAGCACAGAGAATAGACAACATAAAAGAAGATCTCGAAAACATCTCGTCAAAAGCAGACGCAAGCAAGCTGACAAACGAGATTGCTTCGCTAAAACAAGACCTTACCGCACTTATTGCGGACGGGGCCGCCAAGGCAGAAACAATCGCACATCTGCGCGGCGAGATCCAAAAAATAGAGTCGGAGATTGGCTCGCTTGTCAAAAGAGCTGACTCAACTGCCTTCGTCGGAGAAGGACTCAAATCGGTTCAAAGCGATCTATCTGCATTCAAAGAGAATGTCTATACCAAAACAAACACGATAGACCAAAAGATCTCCTCGCTTTCAGAGATGGTCAAAAGGTCGGAGGCATCCCTGGCAGAATTCCACAAAAAGGCAGACAAGTTATTTGTGGATCTGCAGCAGGTTCAAAGCACGACGAACAAATCGTCTGAGCATACTTCAAAGGAGGTAGTGAGCCTGCTCAAGTTATCAGAATACCAATCAAATGTAAGGATACTTGCAGAGTCCAAGTACGGCGATATAAAGGACATTGAAAAAATGGCGGAACAGACGGCGTCGATTGTCAACCTGTTTGATAGTCTGGCAATAGAGACACAACAGAAAGTGGCCTTACCGCAAGAGGTGCGTCAATGGGCAATAAGCAAAATGCTGGATTGCGCAGACAAGTGGGAGATCAGGTTCTCGGATCTGTTTGGCGTGCTCATAAACAAGCTAGGCAAGGAACTGGTCAAGGAAAACATACGGATTAACCAAGTACGGGATATCTTTGGAATCCGGGGCGTAGACGAAATTAGAAAAGAGCTCAACTTGCAAAGCTCGTCTTAACTTACAAAAGCAGTCAGATACCCCAGGTCTCATTCCACATTTGTTTCAGATGACCTAATCATCACTCTGCAAGATGCAGTGGAGCAACATGCCTAATAATTCTTGGCCAAGACGATTCAAAATTTGCAATTCAAGACAACAATTTTTCACAAATTTGTTATACAAGTCGACATGCTCTATTAAAAAAAATTTCAGGGATTTGTAGGTATGAATTCCCAGATTCTTGAGAAAGTAGAAGCATCAGGAGTCTGTGGAATAAAAAAGACGGAGCTCAAAAAGATATTTGGCACAGAATGCGATTCCTCACTTGAAGAGCTCGCAAAACAAGAAAAAATCATAGTTGACAACAAAGGCATAGCACACTATGTCTGGAGCAAGGACAACTATCTTTCACATCTGTCACAAAACGACCCAAAATTCAAGATACTATCAAAACTTGTGCAAAATCTAGAAAATACGGTAAACCAGATTCGCAGTGATTGCACCAAATCTCCAAGTCCGACTTTGGACTTTCAGACCAATTTTGACATGTGTCTAAGCGAGCTGTCGACGTCACTTGGCTGGGTACCGTTTTCAAGCATCAGGCAAAAGCTATGCGCATCATTGAATATCACATCGGAACAGTTCTACTCTTTGGCATCTTCACTAGTTGAATCAAATCAAAAATACGAGGTTTCTACGGGAGGTCAGGAGGGTATCCAAGTACGCGGAATGCTGCACGGATACGTACGAAAGCTATGACTTATCCATATGGACTGAAAACAAACCCATACCCAAGTAGCCCCACTCCCACCGAACACGATGCGAAGATCTTGGGCGGAACAAGGCATCAGGAAGCCAAGGCCGCGATAATTGAGTGCATTTCGGATCTTTACAAGAAGACCTCACGAAGGAATTCAACTGAAAACGACTTTAGGCTGATCACAATCGTACAGGATGTAGGATCAGGTAAGACACACCTTGCGTTGCATATCAAGACGCTCAAAACAAGGCAGGATATCGTAACTACCTATGTCGATCTTTCGACGATTTCACCAAAAACCAATGAGAGCATTTACAATGCAATAGTGCGAGGCTTCAACAAGGATCTGTTTTCTGAGCTCAAGGCAAGCTTTTTGGCACAAATCGTTGAAAAGGCTCAGAGAGGAGACTGGCTTGCCAAAAAAACACTTGGCTACGGCTTTGTAGACAAGCTCAAAGGCGTCACAATTAAGCAAAAGTCAGAAGACATACTTTATGACAAAAAATCTGTGTCTGTGGCTGCACTGGAAAGATACTTGACGGCAAACTACAACCAGCACGAAGCTGTAGTGATTAGAAACATTCTTTGCAATTCTTTTGATAAAATAACAAACCTTGATGAAATGCACGGAAGGCTTGCGGCCATTGCAAGATTCAGCCACAACCTGCTAGGCAAGGTAATCCTCTTTGAGCTCGATGAATTCGACGCCCAAGAAGGCTCCTTGAAGTTTGTCAAATCACTCATCAACGCTCACATCCCTGCATCTGTCCTCTTGCTTATTACGACACCGTCTCTGTACTCGGATGTGCAAAAGGCAAACCCCTCTGTATTTGACAGACTGGAAAAAGCAAACTACAAGATAGATTTGGCTGGGGCAAACTCAATTGATGAGCTAATCGAGATTGCAATAGAGTATATCAAAGAGGCAGACAAGACTGAGAGATTCAACAAAAA
>JBKBQK010000115.1:0-4273 GCA_046292705.1 Candidatus Nitrosotenuis sp.
GAGGCCAAGACGCACTTTGATAATTTTGTCATACTTTGTGGCCACCAACACGAAGAAGCAGCACTCATGCAACAAGACAACCAGATCACAAACATCTGGTCATTCAAGTACCAAACAGAAAAGAATTCGTCTTACACACTACGTAAACACGAGTTCCCAATACAAGAAGACGCAAACTACCTCATTCGTCTTGGACTTGGTGGTCCTCAAGGGCACCACAGCGGAGGGTTTGCCACACCCCACTTTGGTATAATCCAGCACGATCCAAGAAAAGTAGTGCTGTTCAGCGTCGAAAATCAGTAAATTAAAATCAATTACGATTCTAGACTCAGATTGTGAAGGCAATAGTTCTTGGCGGCTCAAAGGGGATTGGTAAGGCAATAGCAAACTCACTTTCCTCAATGGGTTGTGACGTAGTTGCCGCATCGACTAAAGACATAGATACATCAAGTCTATCCAGCGTCAAAAAATTCATCAAAAAACACAGGCAAACAGACATCTTAGTTCTAAACACGGGAGGACCCCCCCCAAAAAAATTCAATGAAGTCACAGAAAAAGAGTGGCAAAAGTATCATAACCAGTTATTCCTATCATTTTGCATTTTACTTAAAAACCTCAAGATACGTGACGGCGGTTACATTTTTGTAATAACTTCTGGCGTCATAAAAGAGCCAAACCCGCGGCTGGTAATATCCAGCGCTTACAGACTCGCATTTACAGCAGTATTCAAGCTTGTAAGTAAGGATCTTGCGGCAAGAAAAATCAATTGCATAAACATCGCACCGGGACTCATCAACACAGATCGACTCAAGGATCTTGGCAACACAGATGAGCTCGCAAAATCCATACCGATGAGGAGGCTGGGGGAGCCACGTGAAATTGGAGATTTTGTTAAATCAATAGTGGAAAACAAGATCAAATACCTCTCTGGTGTCACCATAAACTTTGATGGTGCGAACTCCAACTTTGTGCTCTAAAGCGAACCGATAATAATCTCTAAAATTCAAAAAAGAAACATGGTAACATGTCACAAGTGTTTTGAAGAAAAACATGATCAGTGCATGGGAAAAGCAGGAATGATGAAGTGCTCCTGTGATACCTGTTCAAAGTTATGAGCGCCACAGAGGTCCTAAGACAAGACCATCTAAAGATAAAGAGACTTGAAAAGCTGATCGACAAATGCTACAAGGAGCTGTACGCAGGAAAAGACATCCCTCTATCCGACATTGAGAAGATCAATTATGTAATTTCGGAATTTCTGGATTCGATTCATTATTCTCGTGAGGAAGACTCGTACTTTGCATGTGTGGCAAGCTACGACAAACTAAAAGACGAAATCAGAAAGTTCATGATAGAGCACGAGTTCAGCAGAAGAATCGCAAAAAACATTTCCAAGTACCTTCAGGACTGGAAGGACGGCAAAGACGCAAGAGAACCTGTGGCAAGATACTTGAGAACGTATGTCGTATACCTAGGAGACCACCTCAAAAAAGAAGAGGAGTTTTTTCAAAAGGCTCAAAATGAGATTCTCTCAACTGAGGAAGAAAAAGAGATGTATGAGCAGTTCCAATCCGTGATGGCTGTGTCTACAAAGATAGAAACCATCCTAAAGCAGATAGAATACTTGGAACAGCAAGATTGGTTTATACGGAAATAATCTGTATCAACCGCGCAAGCCAGAATTCAAAAGAATCGAATAACACCCAAGACCACAATCCTCACAAATTGGTTTGAGCGAGTCTTTTTCTGCACTTCCAATACAACATGGATGTTTTTCCCTACCACGATGATCTAGTGATATGATTCCCCACGTCGGACAGTCAATCGGCGTTGTTCCCTTTCTGCCCCAACTACGCTTCATCAACTTTAAATTTTTCTTAGGGTTCGCAATATAGTCTCTGAATTTTTTTTGCAGCAATATTATTCCATCAATGACGGCGTCACGTTCAGGACCAAAGGGAAGCCACAAGGGGTCTCCCTTTACAAAAGGTGTGTGGAACTGGAATCCGATTTTATTGGTATACTCGTACCAGTCAGAGATCACATCGGGTACTGTGTGATAGTTCTGCGAGTTTATGGTCATCGATATCCAAATATCCTTCCAGGCTCTATCATCATTTTTTCCAACATAATCTAAGACGTTGTTGAGAGTCCTCTCCCAAACACCATCACCACGTATCTTATCGTGGACAGACTTAGTTCCATCGATTGAAACCCAGGAAAAATAGATCTTGGGATTCTTTGGTATGGGGGTAGGTACCGTTTGTTACAACGCAGACACGCTTTGGAAACTCTTTTACAAACAACTCTATTATATCTGGCCTCATCATCGGCTCACCTCCAACCAAGGTGACAACGAAAACATTGTGCTTTTTGAGCTTTTCATCGATTATCCTCTTCCAGTCCCTGACAGTAAGATCCGTATCCTCCTTTCTGTTAAGCCACCAGTAACAATGAGCGCAGTGCAAATTACAGACGTTAATTATGTCCACCGAGCCAAAAATGGGACTGCGCTTGCCGAATAGCTTGTAGCCCAAATATTTTTTTAACAGTTGGGAATACTGAGGCGTCTCTTGTATTATCTGAATCGGCCCTCGCCCCATTATTTCCATCAATAAAGCTCCATGATTACAATTAGTCGTTTGCCGTACTTAAATTGGCCTAAAGATTTTCCATTTGTTGAATCATGGTTCAATTTGTCACAATCATCATTATACATTTTTAGAAACTTTGCACTGGTGTGGGATTATCGAAAATCTATGGTCTTAACAAAACTAGCCATATCTTGGAGGTTATAGATCCGTCGTAAAGTCTTTAAGAACTCTAAATTTGAGGTAAAACTGAAAATGGCATTTGTGGTGTGGATGACAGGACTTCCATGTTCTGGTAAGACAACGATAGTGCGTGCAATGCAAAAATATGTTCCAAATCTGGCCGTACTGGACGGTGATGAGCTCAGAGAGTGGCTGTCGCCAAAAGACTTTTCAAAGGAGGGCAGAATCGAGCACAACAAAAGGGTTGCCCATCTCGCAAAACTCCTCCTCAAACATAACGTGCCGTGCGGCGTATCTCTTGTCAGCCCCTTTATCGTAAACAGGGAGGACGCAAGAAAGATAATCGCAGACGACAAGCGGTTCTTCGAAGTATATGTCAAATGCTCACTGCAGGAATGTGAGACAAGGGACGTCAAGGGAATGTACAAAAAGGCACGCAACAACGAGATCAAAAACTTTACGGGCGTAAGCGACCCATATGAAGCGCCGACAAATCCGGATCTCATATTGGACACAGAAAAAGAATCACTGGATCAAAGCGTCCAAAATCTACTGCACTTCTTAAAATCCAAAAACGTCCTCAACGGTATTGCTTAATTATCTGCTCGTGAACCAAGCCGTTTGTAACAAGCAGGCCGTTCTCATGGTTCAGCTTTTCTGTATTGTAGAAAATCTCGTTGCCCAGCATGTCAGTCATCCTGCCTCCTGCTTCAGTCACCAAACAATAAGAGGCACACGTATCCCACTGCTTTATCTTGTTTGATGTTGTGAGATAAATATCTGCTTGACCCATGCAGATCTCGGCAACCTTTAGTGAGCTTCCCCGGCTCTCAAAGCTTAGGACTCCAAGTTTTTTGAAGAATTCTTTTTCCTGCTCTGAAAGATGGAACCTGCTTCCAACAGCCCTGCATTTTGCCAGCTCGCTTGTCTTGCTTACTACCAGCTTGCTCCAAACGTTGCTCTCAAGCATGTATGCACCACTTCCTTTTTGCGCCAAAAACAAAGTGTTTGTAGTAGGCCTACAGATCACACCTAGAATAGGCCTGTTGCGTTCTACCAATCCTATCATGATGGTAAACTCTCCGGTCCTATTTACAAAATCGCTTGTACCGTCAAGGGGGTCTATGATCCAGATCTTGTCGTGATCAAGGCGTGATTTGGTGTCTGCGTCCTCTTCTGATAAAACAGGCAGGCCTGAAGGTGAAAGTATCTTTTTTATTATCTCGTTGCTTTCAAGATCAGCTTTGGTTACTGGTGAGTCGTCGTCTTTGAGTGAGGAGGTAATCTCTTTGCTATATATCTGCATGACAACATTACTTGCTTTTGATGCTGCCTCGAGTGCAAGTATTGTCTCATCAAGAGGTCTTGAAAATGGTAATTCTGGTTGCATTATGTCGTAAGCTCTGGTTTTATCGTCCAAACTATAGCAAGCACAATAAACGGAATTGAGATCAATCCAATTATCTGTAACAAAACCGTCAGTTGAGGCATCGCTTCCG
>JBKBQK010000116.1:0-4229 GCA_046292705.1 Candidatus Nitrosotenuis sp.
TTGTAACCATAAAAGCTAGGGGCCAAAGAATCACCCAGGCAGTAGATGTTTCACAAATGATAGTAAAAAGGATGAATACTGTGGGCTATACAATAAAAGATGTCAGGATTGCTTCTGACTCGCTTTTGTCACAGGACGGAAAATCAAGAAATGTTTCCACCATAGAAATTGACATTACAAAGGCATAATTATTTTAGAATTGCCGTAGTTAGTGGCATAATCATAATCGCTACACTGGTGCTGTTTCAGAATTTCAATTCATGTCCTGCAAAACAATTTTCAATCATTGACGAAATCGTAGAATATGAAAGAACACTTGATCCAAATATCTGCATTTCAATTGCGGAAAAAATTGACAGACTTAACAACGAGTGTAATTCTGGCCTAGAAACGCTTGACTGCGGCTAAACCACTTCTAAAATAAAAGATACGCCAAAATAAATCAGGACTACATTTATTGCAATCATACATACACGGTATCTTTTGTCTGAAAGAAATTTCTTTCCTTTTGATGATAGCGCTGATACGAAAAAGAGCCAAGCATAGTCCATCCAAATATGCATCCCAAACATGACTAGGATCCCCCAAAATGCCCACAAAACAAGCGCATCAAAAATAAGCTTGATGCCAATTGTGAACCACCAAATCAGAAAGAACGGGTTGAGGCCTGTAAGAAGTATGCCTGTAGCAAATGCACTGTATTTTGTTTCTTTGATGTCACGAGTCTTCATTGTGGTGTAGATCTGGATTCCTGCGAAAACAAAGATGCTCAATGCACCCAAGACTGCCACTATGACTCTGAACTGTGGAAATGTTTCCAATGAAAAAATACCAAGGCCAAGAAAGACGACTAGTGGCAGTTCAACGATCGTGTGGCCTGCTGCCACATAAAGACCTGAGCGTCCTCCTTGTCTCAGTGAACTAAAAACGGTTGCGGCAAAAAGCGGTCCTGGTGCCATGACCCCAGAAGCAGAAATTACTATTACTGCTACAAAAAACCCAAAAAAGTCCTGCATTTATTAGTACAGCTAGCCGTACATTGACTCTCTGAGTGCACGTGTTTCTTTTTCTGTCTGCTTGATCTGTTTTTCTGCTATCTCTGCTTGTTTTTGCATCATGGTGAGGTCGCAGGAGACTCCTGGCAAAAGCTTCGACATTGCCATGCATAGACGAGCACTTGATTTGAAATCTGGGCCTGACTCGTCGACGTTAACTAGAACCACGACGACATCTTGGTTGTTTAACATGCCTTCGTTTAGCAGTGCTCCAGGAATTCCAGGAATTGTCCCGTTTTGCAGAACCGTCATGTCTGCTTGTTTTATTTTGTTGCGTGCATTATTCGTACTTCCTGCCGCAATCACACTGTCTTGACTGCTGTCTGGGAACTTCATTGGTGAGCTGCTTACGATTAAGTCGCACTTGTGCTTTCTTGCCCAGCTAAGCATCATCTTTGCAATTGCACGATGGTACGGCTCATTGATAGTAAGATATGAGGTAAAAATTGATACTTTGAGTATATCGTTGACAAAAATCCTTGTAGCGTAATTTGGTGTGCCATCTTTGAGTATGGTAACTGTTGGAAAATCAATAGAATCGACAAAACCGACAAGATCGTATTGAGAGGTGTGCAACAGTGACTCGCTTGCAATTGCACTCGTAAAGCCAATTGAGGGGAAGCCATCAATCAAATAACCGCCTTCGATATTGACAGGTTTTAGCTCCTTTACCCAAAGACGTGGCAGCATGCATGAATTAGCTCTAAATCACTGATATTCTTTACTAAAATGCGAGTGGGAAAGCCCTAGTCCCTTAGGGCAGCGAAAGCAAGCACACCGCAACTCAACATCAAATCCATCAAAAACTATACGAGCCAAGTACCTACTGCAGACATATGGAACCTAGTATGGAGATCGCCAGTGTCGCAGTGGAAATTCTTCTTGGGATCGTTTGTACATCGGCTAGAGCATTCCAACATCCTTGTCGGAAATGTCGGCACGAATACCTCGTCATTTGGTAGTAAGCTATGGTATATTCCAATTGCGCAAAGAGATTTGTGCAAGGTGAGCACTGATATCCTATATACGGCAACACTAGTTCTGCAAAAACCCCATTGATGGCAACCAATGAGACGGAAAAACAGCAAAAGCAGAACCACGAACTCTTTAGGGTCGAGAGTATGACGGAGTGCTGTGACTAATTGATTTTGGACAAAAGTGTACGGTAGATAAACGGAAGCACAGTGGTTATCTCTGCGTGGATAGTGGTTTGCTTGGCATCCTGTGTCACTTTTCCCCACGAGATTGCCTCTCTTACCAGTGCACCGCTTAAACTACCATCAAATTCTTGCGCCGTCGTGATGTATACTGCATAATCGAGGCCTTGACGGTATTGATTCCACCAAAGTGTGTGGTGTTTTGATATGCCGCCGCCAAGCATGAGTGCGCCGGATTTTTTGGCCTTGAAGACCAGTCCTGATAATGTGTTTGCATCTTCTGTCATATTCAGCTTAAAATCATTGTGCTTTTGTGAAAACAACCAGATCTGGCTACCTACTGCCCCATCCATTATTCCTGGAACTATCACGGGTATATTGTTTTTTTGCGCCCAATAAAGAAAAGAATCCTGGCCAAGCATCTTGCCGATTTCATTTGCAATGTCTGCTGTTGACATTTCTTTTTTTCCTTGCTTGTATGCTTCTTCTAGTATCTGCTGCATCTTTTCTTCTATGAGCGGGCCATAGCTTTCCATTGGAACCAGTACATTGCCCAATCTGTGAATGTCTTGGTTCGCAAGCTGAGAGTCGTCCATCGTAAAAGAGCCTTCTTTATAGTTTGAAAAATGCCTGGCAATATCGTGATCCAATGCACCACATGTAGTTATTATAACATCAAACCATTTTTTTTGCGTCATATCTTTTATGATGCCGCGAATACCTGTTGAGACTATTGCGCCAACAAATGACAAAAACCTAAGACATTCTTTATCTGAAATCATTGTAGAAAGAATTTCCACACCACCGGCAAGGTTTCTTGATTCAAATCCTCCAGACTCTGCCATCTGTTCAAAAATTTGTGAAATCGTTGTTTGTTCTGTAATTGCAAAATCTTTTACTGGGTTGCCAGGTTCTATCATGATATCATCAAAATAATTCGATTATAAAATCGTCTGCAAATTATTTTACAATAATGCTTAGCCAATCTGGCATAATTGCTAGGCTTAAATGGTAATTTGGATTATGATGTTATGAGGATATGGATAAATACTGAATATCATTGTAGATAATGTGGAAAAGGCTTGGCCAGCTTTTCTAAAAATCATAGCTATTGTAATTCTAGCGGTGCAAGTATCAAATTCTGCTGCCCTACCTACTAATGAGGTTACAATACACAATGTCATAACCTGTCAATCGGTTCAAGGAACGTGGGTAGACCCATTCTGCATCATCGACCAAATTCCACTGACAATTAGCTCAGGACAAAAACTCACAATTGCAAGCAATGTTCAGCTACTCATTCAAAAGGCTATGTCTAATGCAGGCACTGTAGACAATTATGGAGTAATCACAAACTCACAAAGTATAACCAACAGCGGCACTTTCAACAATTTTCACACCGTTAGCAACTCCAGACATTTTGATAATTTCGGTACAATCAATAATCATAGCATATTTGTCAATTCTGGTAGGCTCACCAATACTGGCATAATTAACAATCACCGAGACTTTCAAAATTCCGACACCATTGATAATACCATTGGATTGATCAGAAACATATGTGCAGGCATAATCATTGATCCAAACGGCGATCCAAACCTGCCTCCTGGTATAATACTGGGTAACTTACCGGTGATGATCAGCTGCCCCCCAAATCTATTCATATTTGATGTGCAGGATGAAGAAGGCGACACCGGTTCTACTGTTTTCAACTTTTTAATTTCACTTAATGCACCGGCGCCATTAGACGGCGTCCAAGTCTCATTTTCAACTAGTGATGGAAGTGCAACAACATCTGATGCAGATTATCAAACATCCAGTGGCTTGATCATAATCCCAGAAGGTCAAACATCGGGCAACATCCAAATTGAGGTCAACAGCGATACAAAAATTGAACCAGACGAATTTTTTCTTGTAAATCTCTCCAATGTTGTTAATGCGATAATTTCTGATGGACAGGGAATAGGCACAATTCAAAACGACGATGTTGATTCGGATGGAGATGGTATCCTGGATA
>JBKBQK010000117.1:0-4213 GCA_046292705.1 Candidatus Nitrosotenuis sp.
GATTTTACTTGCAGACGTGTATAGTTTTCCTTTGATCTTAGGAGGTGTTTTATTTTCGGCATGATGCCGTTTGGGTCTATGTCTACTGGCATTATGGCAAAGTATTCCAAGAATGCGTCGACTTTTTTTGATACATTGTTTGCCACGTTGAGATTTTTTTGAAGGTAGTTAACGAGTTCGGTTTTAGAGTCCTCTTTGTATTTTTTTAGCTTCTCGATGTTTTTTGCGATCTCACCTGAAGTTATCTGAAGCTGGATCCTCTGACCGTAGAACACGAAGATGACAATCGGTACGATCCAGACTAGCCACATCAGGGGGTTTGATGTATCCTCGCCAAAGAGATTGTCCATAGCAAAGAGTTCTGTAAAGTTCAAGTTACTCAAAGCCTCTAACTACCAAATTAATTGATTTGTGTGATTATTGGGCGCTTAAATTTCAAATAAATTGTCCGCTGGGTAAACAATTAGAAAGTGCTTTTTATATAGCCTACTTAAATCAAGGGGTAGCGTATGCCGCAAACAAAGCCAATAGTTAGCATAGAGAACGTGGTTGCTTCTGCTTCAGTGGATCAGAAAATGGATCTAAATGAGATTACTCGTACTTTCCCAGACGTAGAGTATCACCCAGACCAGTTTCCAGGCCTAGTCTTCAGACTAAAGAGCCCCAAGACTGCGACTTTGATCTTTACATCTGGCAAGATGGTTTGCACTGGCGCCAAGTCCGAAGAGATGGCAAGGAGTGCAGTCAAATCAGTGGTTCAAAAGCTACGAAAGGGAGGCATCAAGATAAAAAAAGATGCCGTAGTAGATATCCAAAATATAGTAGCATCCATCAATTTAGGTGGCAAGATTCACCTAGAACAGGCTGCACGAACGTTGCCAAGAAGCATGTACGAACCAGAGCAGTTTCCGGGTCTAATTCACAGGATGCTTGACCCAAAGACAGTCATCTTGCTTTTCTCGTCAGGAAAGCTTGTCTGCACAGGCGCAAAGAAGGAACCAGACGTGTACAGGTCTGTAAACAATCTTCATTCACTACTTGAAGAAAAAGGTCTAATGATTTACGATTAACCTCTATTTTTTGTTATGATTCATAAGTAAAGTGAATATACTGAGCACGCACAAAGATCAATAAATGGAAGCTGAATTTTTTGGGGACTTTAAGCTGAACGAGATAATCTTGATCTCATCTCTGCCAGACATGGGCCGCGTTGGAGGATTGGTAACCGACCATATTGCAAAAAAAGTTACCGTAATCGATGCTGCCAAGATAGTACTCACAGACAAGCCGTGGGTCAATCACAAAGATGGCATAATTGAGTTACCAACAGACGAATACAGACTGCTCGTGGATGAAAAGAACTCGCTCGTCATTTTTACTGGAACTAATCAGCCGCAAGAACCAAACACGGTTTCAGAGCTCGTGAATTTTGTAGTTGAGACTGTTAGGAAATGGGGCAAAATAAAGATGATAATTTCAACTGGTGGCTACATGCCGTTTCAAAAAACTAGCGGTGATGAGGTATACGGTGTTGCAACAAACTCCAAGCTCCTCGAGATGCTCAAATCACATGGGATAAAACCTCTCTCAAACGACGTCAAGAGCATCA
This sequence comes from Candidatus Nitrosotenuis sp., assembly GCA_046292705.1. GTDB lineage: Archaea > Thermoproteota > Nitrososphaeria > Nitrososphaerales > Nitrosopumilaceae > Nitrosotenuis. Next base: position 1,610 of record JBKBQK010000117.1, read on the forward strand.
CATGGTTTAATGGCCTAGTACTTGGTGCAGCAAAAAGTAAAAACATCGACGGCATAGGATTGTTTGGCGAAATTTACGATCCTGAAAACCCTCAGCCAAACGCGGCAAAAAACATCATACACAAATTAGAAGAAATCCTCAAGCTGAAAATAGACACGGATGAGCTACAGCAAAAAATTGTAAAGCCCGTAGAGATGAAAAAAGACGGTCCAGGAATCGGATAAAGTTATTTTATTTTGGTGCCCACTGGTACCGATTCGTCCACCGTAAGCCAGTACGGCTTGTCATTAAGATCCGCTGCCAAAAGCATTGCATTGGATTCTACACCGCCTACGACCTTTGGTTCAAGGTTTGTTACTGCAATCACAGTTTTTCCTAGCAAGTCCTCTGGCGCAAAATACTGGGCTCCTCCGATTATGAGACTACGTGTCTCTCCTCCTAGGTCTATTGTGCCTTTGATTATCTTTGTCTTACCTGGGATTTTTTCAGTAGAAACTATTTTTGCTACTCGAATGTCAAGCTTTGCAAAGTCTTCGTATTGGATTGTCATATGAAGGTTTTTTGCCACTGTTTAAAATGAATTTCGAAGAAAGTGAGCGCTTCGTGCGCAATCAGTTTATCTAAACCCACTACAGAAAATACCATATGGGTCAGTTCTTTACGGATGACATTGACGCCCTCTTGAAGGCAAACCATGGGGACGCGCAACGCCTCGCAAAGATAAAGGCGGATTTTGAATCAAAAAAGCTGGTCACCATCGAAGACAGGAGATACGTCGAAGGCCTAGTTTCACGCTATTTGCAATCACCGCCCAAACCAGAAACGGAGCGCATAGTCAAAATCCCAGAAAAGAAGATAGTTCCTCCACCTCCACCATCACAACCTGCTCAAAGCAACCTATTCGAGTTAAAGTATCAACAAAAACCAAAAGAGGAAAAACCAATACCAAAGATTGGAGGAGACAAAACAAAGTTAAGAAATATTGTAATTGCAGTCTGTTCTGTAGTATTCGCTGTTTTGGCAATAAGCTTCGTAGCTATGAATCAGGATGCTCTAACGCCGCCAGAATCGACTCAAACTACCGAAAGCTTGAAGCTTGACGCAACATCTTACGCACGAGGAGACATCATTTCAATATCTGGCAAGACAAAAACAGCTACATCGATAGTTAGACTTGCAATCACAAATTCAGCAAACCAAGAGATATGGAGTGAGACACTAAACGTCAAAAATGATGGAATATTCTCCACCTTAGTAATTGCCGGCGGTAACGGTTGGGAACAATCAGGAAGATACACTGTAGTTGCCACATACAGCGGAACCACAGATACAATGACATTTGACTTTACGGCAACTCCGTCGAATTAAGACTAATATTCAAGCTAAAAAGATCCAAGTACATGTCCACCATAGAAGCGGCAGTAACAATCAATGCACCAATAGATAGAGTCTGGGATGTAGTTTCAGACATAGACAACGAGCCAAAGTTTTGGAGGGGAACCAAATCAGTTCGCAACATCTCAAAGGACAAAAATGTAGTTACGCGCGAAGTGACCATCGCATTCAAAGATTCTAAATGCATGCAAAAAGTAACTTTCTTTCCAAAGGAAAAGATCCTAGTCGAGTTTACAGAAGGAATCCTAAATGGCACAAAGACCGTAAAATTGACACCTCAGGACGGCAAAACAAAGCTTGAAGCGGTCTGGGACATCAAACTTTCAGGCATGATGGGCATGTTTACAGGCATGGTCAAAAAGCATGTAAAAAACGGTACCGAGCAGGCACTACAAGCAATAAAGCAAGAAATAGAGAAGTAATATGGAATTTGTAGATGTAATTAACTACTTTTTTGTTGCAACTATGATCGGTGTTGCGGTAGCTTGGATTCTTCTTTTAAAATCCATGGTGAACTCGTTTAAGCGCACACCATATCTGGACAGATTTTATAAAAAAGAATACAAAAGGCCCAAAGTCTCCGTAATCTTGCCCGCAAGAAACGAGGAGGATTTTATTGCAAAGTGCCTTGATTCGTTGCTTGATCAGGATTACGACAACTATGAAATAATTGCAATTGATGATTCATCAGACGATACTACAGGCAAGATAATTGCAGAATACGCAGCAAAAGATCCTAGAGTAATCCATGTTTCAGCTAGACCAAAGCCAGATGGTTGGATGGGCAAGAACTGGGCCTGCATGGAAGGATATAGGAATGCGACAGGTGAGCTTTTGCTTTTTACTGACGCAGATACAAAACACTCTCGTAGTGTGATCTCGCTTGCTGTCTCACACCTCTTTTCAGATGAGCTTGATGCTCTCACAGTTATTCCGAAAATGATATGTCTTGATACATGGACTAAGATCACGCTTCCAGTTCTTTCCACATTTTTACACACACGGTTTTCTGCGCTTCGTGTCAACGATCCCAAGAAAAAAACAGGATACTTTTTTGGAAGTTTCTTCATAATTAGAAAAGAAACATACGATAAAGTAGGAACGCATGAGGGGGTTCGCACCGAAATAATTGAGGACGGCGCCCTAGGCAAGAAAGTAAAAGAATCAGGTTACAAGCTAAAGATGGTACGAGGTGATCATCTAATCGAT
>JBKBQK010000118.1:0-4191 GCA_046292705.1 Candidatus Nitrosotenuis sp.
TGAAGATATTGAATGTAGAACCTGTAGTCAAAGAAATATTCAAGGATATTGACGTCAGACGAACCAAAGAGTTTGAAAAGGCATTGCAAATGCTAGGCGAAACAGATCAAAAGAAAATCAAAATAATCGAAGATTTAACAAAAGCCATAGTAGAAGGGATAATTTCTACGCCCATGAACAATCTAAGAAAGGCGTCGGAACAATCAGATGATGAGTTGCTCAAGGCAGCGTCAAAGCTTTTTGATTACAAGAAAAAAGACGAGTAATTTTTCAGCCTAGGATTATATTGCTTAGATACTGATTTTTTTCATGACCGCTTCATTTCCTTCCAAAAGACTCAGACGACTACGCAAAAACGAAAAGATGCGTAACCTCATACAAGAGGTTCTGCTTTCTACAAACGATTTGATTTGTCCCGTTTTTGTGCAGGAAGGCCTCAAATCAAAAACCCAAATTCAGTCAATGGAAGCAATTGAACGCTTACCATTATCCGAACTCACTAATGAGATAGAAGAAATAAAAAAACTAGGGATTCCTGCGATTATGCTCTTTGGTATTCCTGAACGAAAAGACGATGCCGGAACATCTGCATTTGCAGAAAATGGCATAGTTCAGAAGGCAATTTCAGACATAAGAAAGAATTTTGGAGACAAGATTGTAGTTATGGCAGATGTCTGCTTGTGCCAATACACTTCATCTGGGCACTGCGGAATCGTAAGAGGCAATGTAATCGACAACGATCCCAGCATCAAAACACTCGCAGAAATAGCATTAAGCCAAGCAAGGGCCGGAGTAGATATTGTATCACCATCGGCGATGATGGATGGCCAAGTAAAGGCGATACGACAGAAACTAGACGACAATGGCTTCACAGATGTTGGCATAATGTCGCACTCGGCAAAACACAGATCCTCGTTTTACACACCATTTAGAGACGCTGCAGACTGTGCACCTCATTTTGGTGATCGCAAAACATACCAAGTACCATTTACAAATCCTCGCGAAGCACTCCGAGAAATCGAGTTGGACATAAACGAAGGAGTTGACATTGTCATGGTCAAGCCGGCCTTGGCATATCTTGATTTGATTGCAGAAACAAAAAGGCGATTCAACATACCTATTTCCGCATATAGCGTTTCAGGCGAATATGCTCTAGTCAAAGGAGCCGCAAAGCAAGGGTGGATAAATGAGATTGATGTGATGACTGAGATACTATATTCGATAAAACGTGCGGGCGCGGATATGATAGTCACTTATTTTGCAAAAGCCATGGCAAAACATCTTCTAGACGATTCATGAGAGACGACCAAAGATTCGAAATAGAAAGAGCATATGATTTACTTCCGCACCTAGTTGGCGCCAGTTGGGCATGCGTGTGGTTTAGGTTAAACCAAGTAAGAAATCCCACTAAGGAGGAATTTCGCCAAAAAACGGTGGAGTTCTTATCCGCGCTAGAAAAGCTTGCCGAGATGTATCCAAATGATGATCAGTTTACAGACATCAAATCATATGTAAGAAATCGCCATGCCCAAGAAATCAAGAAGATATTGGAAGGTAAAAATCAAGAAATCGAGAAAAGATACGCTCGTTACGTAGATTATGGTTAGATTTCTTTTTTCAACTCGGCAATAAAGCCGCGCATGAGCCTAGTTCTACGCTTGGCTTCTTTTTTGGCATATGTCGTATGCATCTTTTTTTCAAGCAAGAGTAGCTTACGGTAAAAGTGATCAACTGTCCACGATTTGTCATCTGGTTCCCTTTTTTGGCAAAATGGATCTAATTCGTTGTAAAGTTTCCTCTTTTCTGAGCCGCCAACACTGAATGTCCTTGCGATTCCTATTGCACCCAATGCATCAAGCCTATCCGCATCCTGAAGTATTTTTCCCACCAAGGTTTTTGGCACCTTCTTTCTTGAGTAACTGTGATCGCGTATTGCGTCAGAGATTATTTTGATCTCTTTTTTTGTAAAATCATACTTTGTTAGAATTTTTTCTGCTAGTTGTGCACTCTTAATTGAGGCAGTTTTTGATCTCTTGTCAGATTTTGGAAATTGCACCATATCATGAAGCAGGACAGATGCAAGTACGAGTTTTTTGTTTGCCTTTTCACATTCTGCTATCTGTTGTGCATTTTTGTAAACACGCATTATATGTGAGAAATCATGCGCTGAATCACTTTTGATTCGTTGTTGAACTTCTGCGCTTAGAGATTCAAGCATGGTCACACTAGATCTTCCAGAACCTTGGTTTTACAAATTTTATCTTTTTTTCAGAGATTAGCAGATTCCAATTTATCGAGGCAAAAAATACAAGTGCCACTATACTCATTACATCAATAAACAGCACGCCTAGGTATCTTTCCTCAAATATCTGTAGAAATGGGGTCAGAACGGCCTGGCTTACAGACAACATCACGTAATATGCAGTAATTCTTCCAGCCCAATACCCACAGTAAATCTGGATGCTTTTTGCTTTCATAAGACCGTATGTAATGAATAGTATGTTGTCTGGCAGTGGAGTTGCCGCAAAAACAAACGACGCCGCAAAATAACCCATTTTTTTTGATTGTAAGTAGGTTCCGATTTTTTCTAGGTTTGATTTTCGCTCGCTACTCAAGAATCTTCTAAAGTATCCGCTAGCCTGTAGCAATACGAATCGCCCAAGGGTGGCTCCACTTGCACCAACCATTGCCAAGAGCAACGGGTCAAGCGTGGGATCTAAGGCATGAAACGAGACTAGGACAATCCACGTAGGTGGCATCAAGATTGGTGCCGTGTTTAGGATGAACATCAAAAGGAAGATGCCAAAATACCACAACTCGTAAAAAACAGAAAAGATCTCACTCACAGACGTCATTTTTCTTTCTTTACTAAATTGGTTTTGTATTCGCGGCTACAAAATTGTTACAAAATGCCCTAAAATTGAAAATTTTGGTTATTTTGATCGTTATTTCTAAAAAAATGGATGAAATGTCCAACATCTTTAAATTTTAAGTAGTGCATACCATATCATGAGCGCCAGGGTGTGGAAGTGTTTTAGATGTAATCTTGTCTTCCGGGAAGAATCCTTGGCAGAACTGCATAAAACGCTCTGCAAGCACAACACGACTAGTGTTGATCTAATCGAAATCTAGTTTGGTTTAGCTTATAAAAATTATTGAGCTAATTAGGCTCTGTAGACGTTATACGAAATCTTTCCTATTCCACACTCAACCTTCGTGCATGTTTGCTGTATCAGACAGTATCTGATTGTTTTTCATTCTCTTATTCTTTTTGTTAATTGACGGTTCTGTTGATTTGCCTGATGCAGCGGAATACTCCCATTCACCGTCATTGCAGTATTTTGTTTTCCGCTCACTCGAAGTCAGTCTAGGCGTCGCCTTTGTACAGGGCAGTAAACCATCGACTCTCAGGCCATACAACAGTATGGAGCTGGCTTGCGCTAGGGAAAAGATTTCGTATAACGTCTAGGGAGCCTTATCTTCACCATAAATGGATCAACTGCTTCCCACGTTGTAATCGGCAGACAAACAAAGGTTTCATTTACTGGAATTTTAGAATATTCTGAAATAATTAGATAATATCGTTCCTTTTCTTGCTGCCCGGGAAATTTACCACCACTTACATGAACTATAATACCAGGCTCAAAATGAATTTCAAGATTTGGCACTATCTTCTTTTTCTATGAGCTTTTTCATAACTTTTTTTGAAAGCTCATAACCGTCCTTCTCAATAACAGGTCGTTTTTTGACCTCTTTTTGCATATTCTAAATACATCACAAGGTCTTATAAGACATTCTACTCTTGGCTCGAGCTTTGGGAAAATTTGACTTGTCGTACATTTAAAGTGACGCGCCGAAGATAGCATGTCAAGAAGGATATAGTATCATTGATTTCCAGTCTGGTAATTTTCAAATTATTTCCTTATGAAGGAGATGCTTTGATCTTATAATTTAATGCGGCCCTTAGTAGCTTTTTGTCGTCTGTAACCAGCTCCAAGTTATGATTTTTTGCGACAGCAAGATATGCAGAGTCGTAAAACGACTGACCCATCTCGGACGATAGTTCTTTGACATATTCTTCGAGACCGTTTATGCATAGAATCTTCATGCCGGAGATAATTTTAAGACAGGAATCTAAAAGTGAACAGGCCTCAGTCTTTGTGATCTTTTTTTGCAAATACAATAGCTTCC
>JBKBQK010000119.1:0-4118 GCA_046292705.1 Candidatus Nitrosotenuis sp.
ATTCTTCCATTGTTTGTTCTTCTGCAACTTCTTCTATATCGTCTTCTGTTGCTGGTTTGGAGTCTTGCTCATGTTTGATAAATTTTGTAATGAAACCTGCCATCTCGTTTTTTAATCCTTTTGAGCGGATGACTGCCACCTGATCTAGTGCCTTTTTGTTTTCTGTATAATCTGTTGTAAATCTATCTCTGTATCTTTCGAGAACCTGCATCGAGAGTCTTCTTATTCTATCCACATTACAAAATATTTCAAGGGGTATATTATACCTATATTTGCAAATAATTTTTCGAATTCGTTTCTAATATAGAGGCACACTCATCGTATGAAGTTTCAAATATTTTTGAGACGCAAAAAATCACACTTGGAATAAAACTCGGTTGGGCAGGTTTCATACCAAAACAATGAGAGAATTTGACAGGGCCGTCTGTTTCCACCAGAATTCTATCCTTATCAGTAATTGAGATGAGTGTTTGTTTGTCATGTGAGTATACAGATAGTGGTCCATATGAGACAAAGCAGTCAAGATCCATTGCCTTTTTCAGTTGACTTTTGTTGCCATCAAACCAATGAAGGAGAAATCCATGAATATCATATGATGGAATTATTGACAAAACTTCATCGAGTGTTCTACGTGAATGAACCGAGACTGGTTTTTTTATCCTCTCAGCTTCTCCGAGCAGTCTTGTGAAAACCTCTTTTTGTCTTTTGAATCCTTCTTCGTCTGCAACATATGTTTTATCGAGGCCTATTTCACCGATACCGGCAATGTTTCCAGAATTTTGGTGTATTAGTTGTATCATGGATTCTAGATCGTCATTTACCTTTTCAGGGTGAATTCCAATGAACGGTAACACTGTTTTGCTTTTTTTTGCTAGATCTAGCGTAATCTGAGACGACTTGTTATCCATCGACACAGAGCAAGCCTTGATGCCAAGTCTTTCCATGGAATACAGAATAAAGCCGATTTCGCCTTTGTATTCATCATCAGATAAATGTACATGTGCATCAAAAATCAGCGTCATGATTTGTGGTTTTGGTTGTGACTTTTAAGTTTGTAGAATTCTATTGATATGTAGAACTTTTTCACTCACAATCTTTTATCAGAAGAGATAGTGAATGATTTTGATGAAGTCATCAGAACTTGGGCTTTCAGCTATGTACAGGATATTAAAAAAGGCGGGTGCAGAGCGCGTAAGTGATGAATCCGCCGACGAATTAAGGCGAGTCTTAGAAGAAATAGCGATAACTATTGCAAAAAGTGCAGTAGAGATGTCAAACCATGCAGGTAGAAAAACAATTCGTGGAGAAGACATAAAGCTTGCAGCAAAGACCTTCACTAAATCGTAGGTAAAGAGTTTAATTGTTGTTGACGCGACGATTTTTGTCGGTGAGGTGGCAGAGCGGTTATGCGTTCGCCTGCAGAGCGAATCTAGAGGGGTTCGAATCCCTTCCTCACCTCCATCTTACAATTACTTGTCCATCCATCCAAGGATGCAGTCTGCAGTAATAGTCAAAGTATCCTCCCTCATCGAATTTGAATGAAAAGATTTGTGAAGGATCAAGCTGCCCACTGTCAAACAAGCCGTCATGTTCATCATAAAAGCCGCTTGTAACTGTATGAAATGCCGAATCATCGTTTATCCAAGCAACTGTATCGCCTTGGTAAATCACAACCTCAGGAGGCACATAACATGTATCGGTCTTCTCGCAGCCAGGCCTTGACGAAGATACCGTGATTGACACCAGATTTTCATAAGAACGTGCATCATCTGTATTCTCTTCTGTACTTGTTGTCAAGAACACGCTTACGAGAACAATTGCAGTCACTGCCGATGCGCACACCACAAGAGCTTGTTTTAACACCGACGTTGCTGTCATTGATTGTCAATTTAATTTCTATGAAGCGTGACATGGTTATTATGTAATAACCAGCTTTTCTAAATACCCAACAACCAAGTCAAATCGTGGCAGAAAAAAACGGATTGTTGGAATACATCCCTGGTTCCCACTCTCTTTTGGTTCATAAAAAAACAGAGCAGCCGCTTGAGGGATTTTCTCAAAATATCAAAGACAGTATACTAGAGTATGTCGAGAGCGCAAAAAGCGATGTGGAGAAGGGATATAACTTTCTTCATTGGGTGCTAACAAGAGTATTTGAAGCAACAGAGGATGACGCAGCCGACGCGATCGTCGATGGTGCAAACGATCTGGGCATAGATGCATATTTGCCAGTAGATTTTTCAGACAATAAGATACGACTGTTCCAATCAAAGTATGGAGCGTCACATTCTGAGGAGGCCATCATTAAGTTCAAAGAAGATGTCAAAAAGCTGCTCAGCAAGGATGTCACAAAGATGAGGCCGGAGCTTGCAAACCTAGTTACAAAGATCCAAGAAAAAAACCTCAAAATCGAATGCTGTTACGTGACAAACCAGTCCGTAATATCTGATGACGATGATTCAGTCGAGATAATGGATATTGATAAAATAGTTCAGAGCCTATGGGACAGAATAAAGAAACCTGCGGCGGGAAAAAAATCAAAAATAAAGCTCGAAGAGATGATCCGGTACAAAAACACGGTCTTGGGCATACTCAAGCTTAGGGAGCTGACAGATTTTGTGACAAAGAATCGAGATTATGTATTTGAATCCAATATAAGACAGTGGATGCAGTTTAAGACAAACGTCAACAAGGGCATTCGTGAAACGCTGCAAAACTCCCCTGACAAATTCTTTTACTACAACAATGGAATCACAATAGTAGTAAGCGATTTTGAGGTGCTTGAAGATGGCAACATGATGCTGCATGCGCCACAGATAGTCAATGGCGCGCAGACGTCCAACTCCATACTAGATCATGCAAAGAGAACCAATAACTTGGATGGCAGCATCACAGTGACAATAATCAAGGCAGACGACGAACAAGATCAAAATAACATCACAAAATACAGAAACTCGCAGAACTCTGTGCGAGGAAAAGATCTTGTGTCCCTGATGGACTTTCACAAATCAATCAAATCACAGCTTGAAAACTATGGATATTTTTATGAAATTCAGGCAGGTTCCTTTGACAGCAAGACCAAATCACAACAAGCAGAATTCAAAGGAGACGCAATCTACAATCGGTACCTTCCTGATAATCACAAAAAAGTAATCGTCGCAAAAGATGCAATACAAGCACTAGTTGCAGGAATCGAGCAGAGGCCAACTGAGGCATACAGCTCGCCTGCACAGTTTTTGCCACGTGGAAGCAAATATGACGACGTATTCAATGAGAATCTAAAAGACGACTACAGACTGCTTTTGTATCCATATCTGGTAAAGGAGCTCGCAAAAAAATCACTAGGTTACGGAAAGCGCGGGGGACACAAGACAAAAAGATACGCCACGTTATTCTTTGTTGCGACATACTTTAGAATGATACACAAAAGCATTCTTGGAACCAAGGGTGATTTCAAAGAAGACATCGTGAAACTAGAACCTATTTTCAAAAGCTACAAGCTAAATGAACGTATTTTGAGGCTAGCAGACACGATTGTGACAAAGTTTTTGGAGGACACAGTTGTCGGCGACGAAATGGAGCTTGCAAACACGTTCCACAATTTCTTTTCGCACCATGTTTGGAGTGAAACGATGCTAAGAGTTGTGGATAAAAAGATACAGCATGAAGAAGACGAAATTGAGAGCATCAAAAAGCTGGTCAACAGTCTGCTTTAGAACAAGTGCGATAGTTGTCAAGCCTTGTAAAAATTGCAGGAGGTTTACAATGGCCAGACAACATATCGCAGTTTTTCTGTCACATACTATTATTTAACAAATTTTTTTGATGCAACAAAAATGATCATGATTTTTATATAGAAGTCAAAGACTCAGAATTGCTTGAAAGACGACAAGTGTGTCTTATGCAATGGGCCCATGCCACACAAATACAGAGCAATGAAGGACTGGAACATAAATGGTTTCATATGTGGTACCTGTTATTCTAAAAAGATTTTCGAGCATTATCCTGGTGAACACGCTCGAGTTAACTTGGATAAAAAATAATCACTGAAGATTTTTGTACTTATTTACGTACAGGCAGTTCCACGATACAGAGTCATCTTTGACATCATTTTCTTC
>JBKBQK010000120.1:0-1035 GCA_046292705.1 Candidatus Nitrosotenuis sp.
CAAAGACAAAACCTTGTGCATTTACAATGTGTTTTTGTAAAAACGAGTCAATGTCGACTTGGATTTTGGCGTAATCCTGCTTAATTATCTCATCTAGTATCTTGGGGTTCACTGGTTGTGGTTTGCAGTATTGAATTAAAAACCGTACCGAATCTAGATGTCTACATAGATTCCATCTGTGCGTGCTTCGACTTTGTATGTCTGAAGTTTTACATCTTTAAGATAGTCAAGCAACGCTCCCGTCTTGATGTTATAATGCCAAAAGTGGAGTGGGCATTCTACAATGTCTCCTTCGAGCTTGCCGGGGGCAAGGGAGCCGTCTTGGTGGACGCATAGTGCGTCGACTCCACGGTATCCGTCTTGGTTGAAGATTGCAATTCTTTTTCCGTCCACATTGTATTCTTTTCCTTTGCCTTTTTCGATGTCGCCTTTTTCAGCTACTTTTTTCCAGACCATCGAGTTGTCTGAAATGATGCTGGATATTTAGATTGTTATGAGAAGATTTTTTAGTGTACAGAATTGGGATACGATATTGAGCAAGGTAAAGGATCCGTCTTTGGCAGAGCAGGGCAGGCTCTCATACGAGTGGGCAAAAAGCCACATGCAGATCCTTGCAAATACCATTAATCGATTAAAAAAATCGCAACCACTAAAAGGAATCACGGTAGGTTTTTGTCTTCACATCACAAAAGAGACATCAGTACTCTTGATGGGTGCAAAGGAGCTTGGCGCAAATGTGGCAGCATGTGCTGGAAACCCACTCACAACCCAGGATGACATTGCCGCATTTTTGGCATCGGAGGGAATCCACATCTATGCATGGAACGACGAAACTCCGCAGGAATATGACTGGTGCATCGAGCAGGTTTTGAACCACAAACCACTCATAGTAACAGATGACGGTGCAGACATGAATGTGAAATTACATTTTGATAAAAAATACAAAAACCTTCGAATTCTTGGCTCAACTGAGGAGACAACTGCCGGCGTTACACGAATCAAGGCAATAGAAAAGAAAGGAAAGCTACGATACCC
>JBKBQK010000120.1:1045-4096 GCA_046292705.1 Candidatus Nitrosotenuis sp.
ATGAGGCGTACACAAAACACATGTTTGATAACCGGTATGGCACAGGCCAAAGCACCATCGATGGACTGCTGAGGGCAATGAACCTGTTGTTTGCCTCAAAACGCGTAGTGGTGGCCGGGTATGGTTGGGTAGGAAAAGGAGTTGCAGCAAGGTCGCACGGTATGGGTTCAAAGGTCATAGTTACAGAGACCGATCCAGTAAAGGCACTTGAGGCACACATGGATGGCTTTGAGGTAATGCCGATGGTAGAAGCTGCAAAAATTGGCGATATCTTTATCACATGTACTGGGATGCGCGACATTATACGAAAAGAACACATTCTCAAGATGAAAGAGGGTGCAATTTTGGCAAATGTAGGCCACTTTGATGTAGAAATAGACAGCGATTTCCTACTAAATAAATCAAAATCGGTGCACCAAGTAAGACCAGGCCTTGATGAATGCACCTTGCGAAATGGAAGACGAGTATATCTTGTCGGAAAAGGTAGACTTGCAAATCTTGTGGCAGCAGAGGGACACCCACCAGAGGTGATGGCTCAATCTTTTTCAAACCAAATTCTCTCGATATTATATCTGCTCAAAAATCACAAAAAAATAGGCAGGCGTGTAATTACGGTGCCTCCAGAAATTGACACGCAAATAGCAATCGATGCACTGCAGGCGTTTGGCGTCAAAATAGACAAGCTTTCCAAAAAACAGATATCTTACAGAGAAAACTGGTAAGAAGCTTCTTAAGCTGTGCAAATCAACTTTATTTGTTGAGAAAAAAAGCAATCATAACTAGTGCATTACCATATGCAAACGGAGAGATCCATATAGGGCATGTGGCGTCCACATATCTGCCTGCAGACGTGACAACTAGGTTTCTCAAGCTAAATGGTGTTGAGGCATACTATATATGCGCGTCAGACGACTTTGGCACACCGATTCTAATCCAGGCAGAAAAAGAAAAGAAAACACCGCAAGAATATGTAGCGTACTGGAACAAGCGCGATTATGAAGATTTTTCTGCATTTGATATCGGCTTTGATTTCTTTTATCGCACAAGTTCGCCAGAAAACATAGAATTTGTACAGTATGTGTTCAAAAAACTAACGTAAAACGGCCATATCTATGAATCGGAAATAATTCAATTTTATTGTAGAAATGACAAAAAATTTCTGCCTGATAGGTATGTGATAGGTTCTTGTCCTTACTGCAAGGCAGAGAATCAATACTCGGATTTGTGCGAAAAATGTGGGCGCGTCCCAGAAGAAATAGACAATCCAAAATGTGCAATATGTGGCGCGGCTCCAACAAAAGAAAAGACAATGCATTATTTTTTTAGGCTAAAAAATTTTGGTAAGAAGCTCACAAAATGGCTCAACGAGAACCAAAACCTGCAAAAAGATGTAAAAAAATATGTCCAGAACTGGATCGAATCAGGCCTTGTGGATTGGGACATAACACGCGACATATCGTGGGGCGTTCCGATACCGGGTGACGAGTCAAAGGTATTTTATGGCTGGTTTGACAACCACTTGGCATACATTTCTACTGCCCTCAAAATGCTAAACGACAAGGGAATAAACGGAAAAGAGTTTTGGAACTCTGCTGATATTTACCACTTTATTGGAAAGTACATAGTATACCATCACTATTTGTTTTTGCCTGCAATGCGTCTTGGAATAAACGAAGAATACAAGCTACCAGATTACATCCCGACTCGAGGACATCTCACACTGCAGTCACAAAAGATCTCAAAGAGTAGGAACTGGTACATTGGACTAAAGGAGTTCCTTAGGTATTATCCTGCAGACTACTTGCGGTATTACCTAATATCGATAAATCCGTACTCACAAGACGATCTGAATTTTGAGTGGGATGATTTTGCGGTCAGGATAAATTCAGAGTTGATTGGTAACCTTGGGAATTTAGTGAACCGCGCACTCGGATTTACAAAGAAAACATTTGATGGTATGGTACCACAACCAGATACATTTGATGATAAAGACAAAGAAGCAGAGCAAAAGATCAAAGGCTTTGCATCAGAGCTTGGCCTGTTAATTGAACAAAATCACTTGGATAGAGCACTAAAAAAAATAATGGAGTTTTCAATGTATTTTAATCAGTATTTTCAGCACAAAGAACCATGGAAGAAGAATGCAAGCACGAATGCTTGTGTGTATTTGTCTGCAAACGCAGTAGCTTCGATATCTATTGCACTGTATCCATTTTTACCATCATCTGCAGAAAAGATTTGGAAACAGCTAGGATTCACTGGTAAGATTGCAGAAAAACGGTGGAGTTCTATTTCGGAACTAATGCTAAAACCCTCACACAAAATCGGTGATGTATCACCATTGTTTGCCAAAGTAGAAGATGAAGACATCAAAAAACACAAGGAAAAATTTGCTAGCTAGGATCCCGAGGATTTCTACACGTGGCTATTATGACCTTGCCACTGGAAGAACATTAAAAAAGAAACCATATGATCTTTATCCAAAGAATTTCTTTGAGAATTTAGGCAGATGTCAGGAATTGACAATTGTCGTTCACGGTATGAGAAACAATAATCGAGGTGCACTTGAAAAATTCAAAATAGCTCAAAGACGACTACGAAAACTGGGTTACAAACATCCTGTAATTGGATTCAGCTACGATTCAAATGTAAAAGGCATACAATACAAATCGTGTGAATCTCATTCAACAAAAATCGGACAATTGATTGCAAAGAAAAATGGAGTTAATCTTGCAAAATTCATCACTAATTTTAAGAAACAGAATCCATATGTAACAATTAGACTGCTAGGACATTCACTTGGTTCAGAAGTAATTATTTCTGCACTTCATTATCTTGCAAAAATGTGGTACTTTGAACCTGCAGAGGTGGAAATACCTGCTGGCTCTGTGGTGGATATTTATCTGACAAGTGGGGATGTAATCCATGGTTTTCAAATTGACAACACCAATGTAAACCTTATGGCTATCCCGGGAACTGTAGCTTACGCAAGGTATAAGTTTGATAAGCCCGGTGTTTATCACATAGTTTGCCATGAGTATTGTGGCATAG